>NZ_LT598653.1:3957500-4139859 GCF_900078365.1 uncultured Sphingopyxis sp. | reverse complement strand
GCAGGTGAAAGCTCCGGCATCGGTAACCGCTGTGAAATCCAGACCCGTCCCAAGCGTATCGGTGAGGGTCAACACACCCGTCGTCGCTGAATTGGCGATCGTCGCGGTCAGGGTGTAGCTGATGACATCGCCGACCTTCACCTGCGCGGCATTGGCGCTCTTGGCATAGGTGACGACCGGATCGGCGACGGGCGTGGTGGTCGTGCAGGTGCCCGCGCAGGTCGGGTTATCGCCGCCGGTGCCGACAACCGCATTGTCGACCGTGCCGGTCGCGCCCGCATTCACCGTAGCGGTGTAGGTCAGGCTGTACGTGCCGACCGCGGTGCCAGCCGGCATCGTGCAGACCAGCGGGTTCGCAGCGTTGCAGGTAAAGATACCCGCATTGGTGACGGCGGTGAAGTCGAGGCCCGCGCTCAGCGTGTCGGTGAGCGTCATGACAGCCGTGGTCGGCGAGTTCGTCACCCGAGCGGTGAGCGTGTAGGTCAGGACATCGCCGGCAGAGACGGTGGCGCCGGGTGCCGAAACCGATTTGGAATAGGTGACACCCGTGTCCGCGACCGGCGTGTCGGTGCCGCACTGCGTGGTGCAGGTGGGATTGTCGCCGCCCGAACCGACCACGACATTGCTGACCGTCCCGGTCGCCGCCGCGTTGACGGTTGCGGTATAGACCACGCTGTAGGTACCCGGGCCGGAGCCCGCAGGCAGGGTGAAGCGCACGATCGGGGCCCCCGAGGCGTCGACCGTGTAGGCGCCGGCACTCACGACCGCGGTAAAATCTAGCCCCGTCCCGAGCGTATCGGTGAGCAGGACGATGTCCGACGTGGTCTGCGAATTGGCAACCGTCGTCGTAAGCGTGAAGGTGATGACGTCGCCGGTTGAGACCGGACCGGCCGTGTTCGCCGTCTTCGCATAACTGACGGCTGGCGCGATCACCGGGGTGTCGATGTCGCAGTCGCCGGTGCAGGTGGGGTTATCCGGGCCAGAACCGAGGACGGCATTGCTGACCGTGCCGGTAGCGCTTGCGTTGACCGTGGCGGTGTAGGTGAGGCTATAGGTGCCGACGGCCGTGCCCGCGGGCAGCGTGCAGACCAGCGGGTTCGCCGCGTTGCAGGTGAAAGCTCCGGCATCGGTAACCGCTGTGAAATCCAGACCCGTCCCAAGCGTATCGGTGAGGGTCAACACACCCGTCGTCGCTGAATTGGTGATCGTCGCGGTCAGGGTGTAGCTGATGACATCGCCGACCTTCACCTGCGTGGCATTGGTGCTCTTGGCATAGGTAATGGCCGGATCGGCGACGGGCGTGGTGGTCGTGCAGGTGCCCGCGCAGGTCGGGTTATCGCCGCCGGTGCCGACGACCGCGTTATTGACCGTGCCGGTCGCGCCCGCATTCACCGTAGCGGTGTAGGTCAGGCTGTAGGCGCCCGGAGCGGTGCCGGCCGGCAGCGTGCAGACTAGCGGAGTGGCGGGGTTGCAAGCAAAAGCGCCGGAATTGGTGATGGCTGTGAAATCGAGGCCGGCGCTCAAGGTGTCCGTGAGCGTCAGGACGGCCGTAGTCGGCGAATTGGTGACGTTCGCGGTGAGCGTGTAGGTCAGGACATCGCCGGCCGAAACAGTCGCGCCGGGAGCGGAAACGCCTTTCGAATAGCTGACGGCGGGCGGCACCAGAGGCGTGTCGGTCCCGCAGTTGGTGGTGCAGCTCGGATCATCCGGTCCCGAGCCGAGAACGGCGTTGGTGACCGATCCGGAAGCCGAGGCGTTGACAATCGCTGTGTAGGTGACGCTGTAAGTACCCGGCGCCGTCCCTGCCGGCAACGTGCAGACCAGCGGGTTGGCAGCATTGCAGGTGAAGATGCCGGCGTTGACGACGGCTCCGAAATCGAGGCCGACACCAAGCGTGTCAGTCAGCGTCACGATGCCCGTGGTCTGGGAATTGGCGACGGTGGCCGAAAGCGTGTATGAAATGGTGTCGCCGATCGCGACACTGGTCGCACCCGTCGTCTTTGCGAATGTCACCGTGGGATCGGCTACCGGCGTATCGGTGTCACAGGCTCCCACGCAGGTCGGATTATCGTCGCCCGTGCCAACTACGGCGTTGGACACGAATGTGGTAGCAGTCGCGTTGACGGTCGCGGTGTAGGTAAGACTATAGGTCCCCGGCGCCGTTCCGGCGGGAAGTGTACAGATTAAGGGATTGGCTGCATTGCAGGTGAACGCGCCTGCGTTGGTCACGGCACCGAAGTCGAGTCCCGGGCCCAACGTATCCGTGAGCGTGAGGACATTCAGCGTTGCCGAATTGGAGACCGTCGCGGTCAGCGTGTAGCTCAGGGTGTCGCCGACGTTTACCGCCGTGCCTGGAGCGGAAACAGCCTTGGTATAAGTCACGGCAGGCAGAGGCGTAACATTGACGATGGCAGTTGATTCATCATTGGCTGGATCATTGTCGGCCGCACCGGACGACAGGCTGATGCGCGCCGCATTGGGCACCTGCTGCTGTGCGAGTGCAGGAATTGCGAAGCCAAGACACAGCACAAGACCGAAAATGCAGCGCTTCAATGCCTTGGAAGGCCAGCAAGCGCTCGCCAGTGCTTCGATCATGTCAGCCAGCACGGAAACCCCCTCAATAGCTCGTCTCTCCCCTGCCAGGCCAGCCGGGGCACGATCGAGATCTCAATGGCCTGTATTCCCCCGACTTGACGTAGACCTCGAAGGCGCCGTCACCTTGATTGATGGAAAACAGGCCGAGTTCATAAATTGAATGCGTAGCTATCAATATAATCGTTAATTTTTTCACATCATTTCAGAGTAAGAGTCAATAAAATTAGACCTAGATTGGCCACAGATTGTAAAATATTGTAAAACACCCATTCCGTCGGAGATTTCCCGTTCAAGACGGCCTCCCCAACGCTCGGACGGCACCCGCCAATGGCGCGTCGAGCCTTGGAGGGCGCGGCGCGTGACACGACGACCATTGCAAATCCGAGACTCCGGACCAAGCGCACGCCCCAAAGGTGCAAAGTCGGCAAAAAGGGGGCGCTCAAGCGCCGCGAAGCCACTGACGGCAGCTCGAGGTCCGGCCTGGACAGCCGTTATCCAAGCCATAATATTTTACAATTGAAGTGCGGAATCACGGCGACGGTCCGCAAGGTATGGCCACCCACGCAATGACCAAATAACGCTTCCCGGGGACCCAACTCTGCCGACGGCGAAACAGACGCCCCGCAAGGAATGCCACATGCCTTATCAGCGCTTAGTTGCCACATTGATTGAAGCCCGAAAAAATGCCGGCCTGACCCAGCAAGACTTGGCTGACCGCCTAAATCGGCCAAAACATTTCATCTCGCGATACGAGACGGGAGCAGCAAGGCTGGACATTATCGATTTCGTGGACGTCGCCAATGCCTTGGCCCTGGATCCACTCGCAGAACTCGGCCAGGCCTTTCTAATCGACGATGACGATTGATGCAGGCGCCCGGCGGCGAAGTTCGGAGGCGCGCCGAACCTGAACGACACCATTTAACAATGATAAACGCAGCCGATTTTATGACAGACTCGCACATCAATTTGGTGTAGAGTTAAAGGTGAGCGACTTGTCCTCCATCGGTGGGATGAGCCAGCAAGATGTCTAAGGGAATTGCAGATCTACGCTACCGAAGGATGCTTTCCATTCTGACCGAGGCTCGCAAGGTGGCGAATATGTCTCAAGGGGAAGTTGCCAAACGCCTTGGGAAGCCGCAGCAATTTGTCTCACGGTACGAACTGGGTGAGCGCCGGTTGGACATCGCAGAATTTGTCGATGTCGCGGCCGCGCTTGGCCTCGATCCGCTCGAAACACTCGAGGAGACCATGCGCGGCACATGCGCCATATGACGGGGCCCTGCCCTGGAATTGTAATCAATTCCGGGGGAAGTTCGACCAGGGGCGCAACTGTCACCCGACCTTGACCCATGCAGGTCGGAGTTTTCCGCGCAGCCATATTCGGTGGGCGGGCCTGGCTCAGCTTGACCGCACTGCGAGCTTGTATCCGATCGCGCTATGCGGGGATCTTCGCCGCGGTGCTCCGTCAGGTCACGCATTCTCGATCCATGTCGCTCCGCCCCATCACTCGCGCCGGCCCCTGCACATGATCTATTGGAGCCCCACAGTGTACTTGACCTTCGGCTCCCAACTTCCGTCTCGACCAAAATCCACTTTATTTTGATGTGAAAATCGATATGTGCCGCATTGCATAATTGAAGATTCCGTATGCGCTATCGGATGAGCCAGGCAGCCCATGAGAATCGCAATCCTTGAAGATGATCGAGAGGTTTCCGAGGAAATTGCAAGCACCCTCGACCAGAATGGCCACAACTGTACCTGCTTCGACCGTGGCCAGAAACTCATTAACCGGTTGAAGCACGACACATTCGATGTCTTGCTGATCGATTGGAATCTACCCGATTTCGATGGCTTGCGCATCATCGGCTGGGTCAAGGAAAACGTAAAACGGGCGCCGCCGATGATCGTGCTGACGAGTCGGACGGCGGATGAGGATATCGTAGCCGCCCTCGAGGCAGGCGCGGACGATTATGTGATCAAGCCGCCCCTTGCTCCGATCCTGCTCGCGCGAATTTCCGCCGTGTGCCGCCGAACCTATCCCGAGCCTCCAGCGAGCGGTGTCGAGATGCATGGCGAATATATCTTCAACACATTTTCCGAGACCGTCCTTCTACGAGGAGAAGCCATTCCGCTGACGAAAAAAGAATTCGGCATAGCCCTGATATTGTTCCGTAATATTCATCGCACATTGTCCCGAGAGTATCTCTTCCAAACGCTCTGGGGCGCCAGCCCTGAGCTTCAGACCCGCACACTTGATGCGCATGTTTCCAAGGTACGAAACAAGCTCAATCTGCGCGCGGCCAATGGCTATCGCCTCTCGCCTATCTACGCCTTTGGCTACCGTCTCGAAAAGTTGATCTAAGCCTGTGCGATTGGCCGCCCGTATTTGGATGTCTCTTACATTCACGGCGCTGTCCCTCTCCTGTCTTTCCGCACCGGCGGCAGCCGCCGCCAAGCGGGCCAGGGAGCCATTCATTCTCTACCGCGTCGCGAAGGGCGACAATCTCTATGACCTCGCCCGGCGACACCTGAGGCACACAGGGGACTTCCGAAACATACAGCGGCTCAACCGCATAGAGGATCCCCGACGCATCCGGATCGGAACGCTTTTGCGCATTCCCCGACACCTGCTTCGCTTTATGCCCCTCGAAGCCCGGATTCTCGCCCACCGTGGGCCGGTGATCATCCGACGCGGCGGGCGCGATTTACCGGTCGCAGTCGGGATTGCAGCAAAGGAGGGCGATGAACTGCTCACCGGAACCGGTGGCTTCGTAAGTATCGGCCTGCCTGATCGATCAATTGTATCGCTGCCTTCACAATCCCGCGTCGAACTTCATCGGCTTCGCCGCCTCTCACTGACCGGCGCACTCGAACGCCTGTTCGTTCTCAAGTCGGGCCGCGCGCGTGCAATCGTCACACCGATGAACAGGGACAAGGACGATTTTCGTTTCTCGACCCCACTGGCGGTTTCGGCAGTCCGAGGGACCGAGTTCCGCATAGCTTATGATGACAGGCGCAGCACCGCAGAGGTGCTCGACGGGACGGTGGATTTCGCGACCAACTTCGAAGCATCCCGGCAATCGATTGGCAGAGGATTCGGCGCGATTGCCACAGACGGATATCTGAGCCCGCCGCTCGTCCTGCTTCCGCCGCCTGTTCTGGTCAATCCGGGGGCCATTCAAGACGGCGAGACCTTGCAATTCTCGGTTACCCAGCCGACAGGCAGCCATTCCTACCGAGCGCAAGTTGCGCAGGATGCCGGGTTCATCGACACGGTCTCCGAAGCGGTCTCCGCAGATGGCCGCTTCGACCTGCCTCCGGTACCGGAGGGGGTCTGGTTCGTACGCGTTGCCGCTATCGACCCGAATGGCCTAGAGGGTCTGCCTGCGACATTCAGCTTTCGACGGCAATTATATCGTCCCGGACAAGTTGAACGTCGACGGAACGGCGATGCACGCCATTTTCTGTTTCGATGGGCCGAGGGCGCGATACCGCGCAGCACACATCGCTTTCAGCTGTTCGGGCAGAATCCGAGCCTGCCCATTATTGACGAGCCAGGCCTGACCGTTCCCCAATATACGGTTTCGAATCTAATGCCCGGCACATATCGCTGGCGCGCAATCATCCTCACCTTCGAGGACGGGGCCATTCGCCAGACCACCCTGCCGTTCGAGCAGCTTATCGTCAGCGACGATGAGCAGTGATCCGGTCACCCTTCCACGGTCGTTACGCCTGGAATGGTGGTGCGTGGGATTGCTGGCGACAGCGGTCTCCCTGTTTTTAGTCTTGGACCGTAGCAGTGAACGGATCGATCTCCTGATCTATGATATGGTCGTTAGCCGGCAACGGCAGGATCCCGACCCACGGATATTGCTTGTCGCTGTCGATCAAGAAGCACTTGGAGAGGCTGGCGCATGGCCATGGTCGCGCGAAACGCATGCGCGGCTCGTCCGCCGCCTTTCCGAAGGCCGACCTTCAGCCATTGCTTATGATGTGTTGTTCGTCGAATCCAAACCCGCGGATGCAGCACTGGCTTCAGCCATCGCCGACACGCCGATATTCCTGCCTTTATTGTTCGACGCACCCGGTCGCGATGGCAGGGCTTTCGATATTGTGCCGCCGCCCGCTTCGCTTCACATCAGATCTGAACATCTGGGGCACGTCAATCTGATCGTTGATCGGGACGGGCAGGTACGACGTCTTCGCCCCTACGACGGCAATGCAAATATAAGCTGGCCTCATCTTATGGAAAGGACGCGTTCTTTCGTAGACGGGTCACAGCCTTCGAGCGAGGCCAGAAGAAATCCGATCCTTATCGATTACGCCGGCCCTCCAGGTCATTTCCCGTCCATCAGCGCCGCAGCCATCCTGCGCCGGGAGTTCCCAGAAGAATTATTGCAGGGCCGTATTATCCTTGTTGGAGTAACCGCTCCCGGCCTCGCGGATACGTACCCCACGCCGATGAACGAGGCTTATGGTACGATGTCGGGTCTCGAAATTCAGGCGAACTTCCTCAATGGCCTGTTAGCCGGGCGCGACATCAGGGAAGCTCCCACCTTAGCCCGGCTGCTTTTCGTCATCCTGCCACTTTGGTTGCTGATGCTCAGTTTTCTGTGGCTTCGGCCCCGACATGCGGCGGCGCACACCGCCTTTCTGGCATCACTTGTGCTCGGCACAAGTATTACAGCCTTGCTGCGATTGGGCGTCTGGCTACCTCCGGCGTCGGCCCTGCTGACGCTTGCAATCCTCTATCCTCTATGGGGATGGCGACGCCTGACCGCGGTTTCGCATTACATGATCGATGAGCTGGAGGCTCTTCGCACCGAACCCGATTTGCTGTCGCGCTCGTACGGAGGCGGGGCATTGGACCCTGTGTCTCGCCAAGTCCAATTGCTAAGTCACGCAGTCGGGCAGCTTCGCGATATCAAGCGCTTCATCTCCGACAGCCTGGATCAGCTTCCTGACGCGATTTTCGTCCTGACCCCGCATGGCGCGATCCTGCTCGCCAACGCTGCGGGGCAGGCCTTGTTTGAAATCACAGCACCTCTCCTCCCGCCGCACATTAATTCCCTACTTTCGAAAATGCTGCCGGACACCGCGCCGTCAAAAGCGCCGGAGAGCTTCTCGTTCCCGCAATTGCTCGAACGCTCGCCATCCGGCGAACCATCATCGCCCGAGATGCTCATGCCCGACGGACGATGTTTCGCTCTCCGTACCGCGCCACGCGTTGATGGGAGTGGACAGCAGGTTGGCTGGATTCTCCGCATGAGTGATATATCGGCCGTCTGGGAGGCGCGCCGCGAACGCCGCGACACTCTTCGATTTCTGAGCCATGACATGCGCGCGCCTTTGATGTCCGTCTTGGCATTGCTCGCTACGGCCAAACCCGAAGCGTTGGCACCCTCGCTCGCCGAGCGCCTACGTCGACACACATGGCGGACGCTCGACCTTGCGGACGGGTTCCTCCAACTTGCACGAGCCCAGTCGCTGAGATTTCAGCCTATGATTGTCAATCTCTCAGACCTCCTGAAAGATGCGATTGATCAGCTTTGGCCGCAGATCACGGAAATGCGGATCAAATTCGACACAAACGGGGACAATCGGGAGCTTCTGATTCTCGGCGAGGCAAGCTTGCTGACAAGGGCATTTGTAAATTTGATTCAAAATGCCATCAAATATGGCGGTGAAGGGGCCACCGTCACTTGCACACTTGCGATCGAATTCGCTGACAATTGTCCGCTTGCGACCTGCACGGTCAGCGATAACGGCCCAGGCGTTACACCTGCAACCATGAAGAATATATTCCATAGTTTCGAGCGAGGTACTGGAGCGCACGGCCAAGGTGCAGGATTGGGCCTGACCTTCGTCCAGGCCGTCGCGCGGCGGCACGGCGGGACTGTCCGATGCACGAGCGGCCGAAACAAAGGAACCGCTTTCACCCTCTCGCTACCGCTTCTGCCCTAACAGCGTCTTGCCGGACAAAGGGGTATTCGCCGGAAGTTTCCTGTGGCTGGAAGGATCACGCCGCCCGGTGACCTTCTCCATTTCTGGCAATCAAAATTAGCGAGACCCGTCGATGCGAGGATGATCGCTCGCAGGTAAAAGGCCCTCTGCAAGCTGCTCCATGGCTTCTTCATCCAAAGGCATTCGCCCAACATAGCTTGCAGAGGCCACATAAACCGGTTTGCCGATCTCTACATCCAGTATGGCGATGGCAAACACCATTCTTTCCTTTCCGGCCTGCCGATTCGAGGAAGATCGCGCCATCTGAACACCGGAAACCACTCGTGACGATCGCGAGGACTGCGCGATTTGAACGAGGTAGCGTGGGGATTCCCCCTGTCGAAAACCCCGGATCGCAAGTCGCTCGACAAGCCTGTCGCGCCACACCGACTCCGCCGCAATATCTTCATCGGAAAGGCGATATTCCGAGGGCCCCGGAAGAGTGCCCCGACTGTTTATGACGGAAGCAGGTCGCACCCCGCAGCCAACAAGAAACGATAAAATCGAGAAGAGGAGTAAAGTTTCAGCGAGGGCTTTCGTCCATCGTATATTGCGCCTGCCGTATGTCGGCACGGCTTCCAAGGGCGCGGCCGCACGAGGGCATTCGAGCAGATCGCTAAACGTCATTTGCATGGATCATGATTCAAGCCGATCAAACCACAAGAGCGGTCCGGCCAAGCTCTCCCTTTGTGGATCCGGATCTCGTCTTCGCGGCGTGTCGTAATCCTTAGGCGACAGGACCATCTTCCCGAATGTGGAGCCATTGCCGCGCTGCGGGCCAATGGAACCCAGCCAACGGCTATCCCCTCCAGAGTCTGTCCAACTTGCGCCACCGCCATCCCTTCTAGCCGATCATCGCCCAAACCTAATAGCACAACTCAGAACACCGCCCCAAACTGGAACGGCTTTGCCCGGATTGAATGCCCTGCCATATCGAAATTCCACAAGTGCCCTCAAGCAGAATGAGCGAATGGACATGACCGGCCCCCACCGAGTGGTCCGGGTGGATTGTTAGTGCATTGACGCCTCCCTCGCCGGTGTTGGCCGTAGGTGGAGCGAAGCGGAACCGGAGGGCAACACTGGCGAGGGAACGGCCTCCGGGGCCGGTGGCCGATATCCCAGCGAGCTGTGCGGCCGGACGGTGTTGTAATGTCGCCGCCAGGCCTCGATCAGGATCCGGGCCTCGGCGAGCGAGTAGAAGATTTCGCCGTTGAGCAGTTCATCGCGCAGCGATCCGTTGAAGCTTTCGCAATAGCCATTCTCCCAGGGCGATCCGGGCGTGATGTAGAGCGTCTTCACACCGACCTTCGCCAGCCATTCCTGCACTGCCGTGGCAATAAACTCCGGCCCATTGTCAGACCTGATATGCGCTGGTGGCCCGCGCGTGACGAACAGTTCGGCCAGCGCCGCCAGCACGTCGTCGCTCTTGAGTTTACGCGCCACGGGCAACGCCATGCACTCCCGGCTCGCCTCGTCGATGATCGACAGGATACGATATTTGCGACCATCGTGGGTGCGGCCCTCGACGAAGTCGTAGGACCAGACATGGCCGGGATACTCGGGCCGAAGCCGGATGCACGATCCGTCATTCAGCCAGAGCCGCCCGCGTTTCGGTTGTCTTTGCGGCACCTTCAGCCCCTCGCGTCGCCAGATGCGCTCGACTCGCTTGCGGTTCACATGCCACCCCGCATCGCGCAGCAACGCCGTCACCCGGCGATAACCATAACGACCATATTGCCGCGCCAGCGCAATGATATCCTCGGTAAGAGCCGCTTCGTCATCTGCCCCGCGGGGCGCCTTGCGCTGTGTCGATCGGTGCTGCCCGAGTACGCGGCAGAGCCGCCGCTCGGACACCGGAATCATCGTTCTGATGTGGTCGATACAGCGCCTTCGGCGCGCGGGGCTCAGAAGTTTCCCCGGGCAGCTTCCTGCAATATCAGCTTGTCCAAAGTGAGGTCGGATATCGCACGCCGAAGCCGAAGATTCTCCTTCTCCAGGTCCTTCATCCGACGCGCCTGGTCGGTTTTCAGGCCGCCATATTCCTTGCGCCACCGATAATAGGTCTGCTCGCTGACCGCGATCCGGCGACACGCTTCAGCCGTCGTGGCGCCCTGCGCCAGCACAACCTCCGCTTCACGCAGCTTCCCGATAATCTCTTCCGGGCGATGCTTCTTGCTCGGCATTCATAATCTCCTTCGTAATCCAAAATATCATCAATTTTGGACCACTCAGAAGGGGACAGATCAGACACAACAATGCGTAGTTGAATAATTGCCGGGCTGCAGATCAAGCCGAAACCTTTTCAGTGTCCTGGCAATCTCAGCTCGCCACCCAGCCGCGAAGCGGCCGCAGCGTCAGCATTTGAGACGATGGCGCATGCCGTCATCGAGCTTCTCGAAAAAGAGTAATGGTGCGCTCGCGCCCAGCGACCCCACCCGCGTCGCAGCCGTTCTCATCGAACTCGCTGCATCGGGCGACATGCCGCAACGGCTGGTCGTTGGCGCCGATGCGTGGGGCGAGATCACCGCGAAACTCGACTCGCAGCGCGCGGAGTATGAGGCGTGGAAGGCGCTGTCACACAGCACTGGGTTCGCCTGATCGGAAGCGCGATCGGCCGAGCCGGACTAGGCGAGAATGGAATATGACGTTGCACATTGTGATTGTGGAGGAGCGAACGGGACCGCCGGAAGGCCCGACCTGAAATACAATCGGGACCGCCCAGTCGCCGCCCGACCGATAAACTGGTCACAACATGATATCGTCAAAGGTGGACTTCCCTCAATATGAGGAAAAGTTGGGCATTTTCGCCGCCACCGTGTCCTGCTACTTTCTTCATGCCGCAGAGACGATTATGACAGGTTCATGCCACGCCGAATGACAATAGCCGGACAGATCGAACGACTCATAGAGAGTCTTGGCGGCGCTTCAATCTGCGACGACTGCATCACTGACCGGCTCAACTTGTCTGTTCGAAGTCAAGCCAATGTCGTGACGCGCGAACTCGGCCATCGCGAAGAATATGACCGCGCCAAGGTCTCTTGCGGACAATGCGGCGCGCTCAAGACAGCTATTCAGATCAAAGCATAGGATCCGGTCGAATTCAACCAGCCGTCCATAGAGAAGCCATCGACAGGGACTGGGCTCCGTAAAAGCCGCTGTCGATGCCATCGGCAGGCCCGTGATCGAGCGATTTGATCCTGCCCGCAATTTCATTGGCCAAAGACGAAAAAGACATAGGATGGGCGTGATCGAGATCGCAGGCATTCTGCAAAAGCGCAGCGCGATCCAGCGAAGGCTGCTCATCCCTGAAAGCGAAGATGATTCGGTTCATCCCGATCTTCATGGGAAGATCGATAATATATCCAAAACACCTCCCTATGCGCGACAGGATGGAACCATGCTTCCAGTGATCATCGCATAGATTGACGACGAGGATGCCGCCAGGGTTCAGCCGCGAGCGGCAATCGCGGTAGAATTCCGAAGAGCAGAGCTGGGCCGGCTGGCCATCCTTGTCGAAACCATCGACGAGCAGGATATCGCAACGTCTGCCGTCCCTCCTGACGAATTCGGCGCCATCCGTGCAAATGATCTCGAAGCGCTCACTCTCGGGCGGGATGAAGAATTGCTCTCGAACCGCGATGACGTCCGGATCGATTTCGACCGCGATGATCGAGGTGTCCGGAAGATATTGGTGGCAGTATTTTGCCAGTGATCCGCCGCCGAGCCCGATGATCTCGATGGTTCCCGGAGAGGGGTTGAACAGGAGGAACCCCATCATCCGGCGCGTATAGTCGAGGATCAACATGTCCGGATCGTCGATGCTCATCGCGCTTTGCACGAAAGCCCAGTTTGCGAGAAGGCTCCGTATATTGCCCAGTTCGAAGACGAGCGGGGCGGCCAGTTCGCCCGGCTCCATCGGAGACGCGTGGTGATGTTCGGTCCCATAGCGTTCGAAATAACGTTGTTCGCGGTCGATATCGTCGAGATGATCGAGAAAGTGATCGAGTTCGGTTTCGGCCTGATCGTCACCCGCGAGGTCCGATCCCGTTTCGAGTTCACAAGCGATCCCGCTTTCAACCGCGAAATCTTCCGCGGACCTATCGGTCATCGTCGCGGCGCTCGTTCTGCCGATCATGCGATCGCCCGCCGGCAACGGTAACCCCGACAAACAGGACGAGCAGCAAGATGGAAACGAGGATGATCAGGAATATCGTCATATGTGCCTCCCGCAAGGACGTGTCGATCGTTCGAAGGCCAAGCTGCCGGCCGCCCCGGAGCGCCAAGCGAAGCCCTTCCGGGTCATGATCGGCGCGGCCGGGATCATTGGCTTAGCCGCTGCTCGAACTGCAGCGCCTTCTGGTACATCTCGCGCCATGCAACCGCCGCACGAAGGGCCCGGTCCCGTACGTTCGGAAGCGACGCCTCCTTCGCTTCCGTCTGACACGCCTGCATACGAGCCAGATAGAAGCGGCTGTTCCGTGCGGTCGGTTTGGGATTTTGGGAAATCATGTCGCAAGTTCCGTTTCTGGGGTTTGTGGTGGTACGTCATCGCGAGGCCCGGCCGATCCCGCCCCGGCAGGACCGCGGAGCTTTGCGGCCCCAACCGACCGGCTCAGCGGCGCGCCACGCGCCGCTGCCGCCACAACAAGGCCTCGCAAGCGGAAAACCTAGCGCTTGCGCACGAACTCGGCGCGCAGCACGAGGCCCTTGATGCTTTCGTGACGGCAATCGATCTCCTGCGGATCACTCGTCAGGCGGATCGACTTGATGACCGTCCCCACCTTGAGCGTCTTGCCGGCGCCCTTGACCTCGAGATCCTTGATCAGGGCGACGCTGTCGCCATCCTGGAGCAGGTTCCCGACCGCGTCGCGAACCTCGACCTGCGAGGCTGCGGCCTTGCGTACCGCAAGCTCCGACGCCGGCATCCATTCGCCGCTTTCCTCGTCATAGACATAGTCGTCACTGTCACTCATTTCCTTCTCCAGACTTGGTCAATATTGGGTTTTCCCGGCCGCCGACCGCCAGATCAACCGCGAGCGCCTGCGCACCCGCATAATCGGCCGCATAGGCGATGCGCCCCGCCGCTTCGCCAAGGCCGATCCGCCCGAGCATCGCGCGCGGCTGGGGCTGCACGCCCGACACGATCACCCGCGCGCCAGTCAGCCGGGCCTGTTCGACAAATTCCTGAAGCGCCTGCGCCCCGCTCGCATCGAGCAGCGGTACGAGCCGCATCCGCAGGATGATGACGCGCGGCGACTGCCCGACGCGGCGCAGCGTGTCGAGCAGTTCGCCCGCGACGCCGAAAAAGAAGGGACCGGCGATCCGGAACACCTCGACCCCGGGCGGCAGGTCGTCGCGCTGGTCGAGGTCTTCGGCATCGAGTTCGGCGTCGCGGCGGCCGCTCCGGTCGACCTCGACCGCTTCGGCCATACGCGCCATGAACAAGAGCGACGCAAGCGTGACCCCGACCGCGATCGCGACCGTCAGGTCGACGAGGACCGTCAATCCGAAGGTGATCAGCAGCACCGCCCGGTCGCTGTTCGGCATCCGCAGCAGCGCGAAGAAGCGTTGATACTCGCTCATGCCCCAGGCGACCATGAAGAGGATCGCGGCGAGCGCCGCCATCGGCACATAGGCCATCAGGTCCGTGCCGAAGAGAATGAACACGAGCAGAAAGGCCGCGTGCATCATGCCGGCAACGGGCGTCTTCGCGCCCGACCGGATATTGGTCGCGGTGCGCGCGATCGCTCCGGTGGCGGGGAGGCCGCCGAACAGCGCCGAACCGAGATTGGCCACGCCCTGCCCGATCAGTTCCTGGTTCGAGCGATGCCGCGTCCCTGCCATGCCGTCGGCGACGACCGCCGACAGCAGCGCCTCGATCCCGGCGAGGAAGGCGATGGTGAAGGCCGATGGCAGGACGGCATTGATCTTGGCGAGCGAGATGTCGGGAAACGAGGGCACCGGGAGCCCGGCCGGTATATAGGGAAAGCGCGACCCGATCGTATCGACGGGAAGGTTCAGAAGCGAGGCGGCGAGCGAGGCCGCGACCACCGCGATCAGGAAGCCCGGCAGCCGCGGTGCGAATTTGCGGAGCGCGATGATGATCGCCAGCGCGGCGCCGCCGATACCGATCGCGGCCCAGTTCGCGCTGGGCAGCGCCCCCAGATAAGCCTGCCACTTGGGGAGGAAATCGGCGGGCACCTTGTCGATGGCGAGACCGAGAAAATCCTTGACCTGGCTCGAGGCGATGATGACCGCGATCCCGGCGGTGAATCCGGTCACCACCGGATGCGGTATATATTTGATCATCTGGCCGAAACGGAGCAGGCCCGACGCGATGAGGATGAGCCCGGCGAGCAAGGTGGCGATCAACAGGCCGTCATAGCCATGGCTCGCAATGACGTTGAAGATCACGACGACGAAGGCGCCCGTCGGGCCGCCCACCTGCACGCGCGATCCGCCGAGCGCCGAGATCAGGAAACCCGCGACGACGGCTGTGATCAGCCCCTTGTCCGGCGACGCACCGCTGGCGATGCCGAGCGCCATGGCGAGTGGCAACGCGACGATCGCGACGGTCAGGCCGGCAATAGCATCGGCGCGGAAGGCGGCGGCGGAATAGCCCTCGCGAAACACCGTGAGGAGTTTCGGCGTATAGGCCTCGGTCTTCACCGAATTGCGGGCCGGCTCGGAAATTTGGCGGACAGAAGCGCGCGGCCGGGCGCCCTGGGGTCGGCGTCGACGGGCTCGCGAAGCCGCACGCCGCGTCCGGACCCGACGCTCGACGAATATTCGCCGAGCAGTTCGATACCGGCGCTTTCCAGCGCCGTAATCACCTTCACCAGCGTATCGACGACACCGCGGACCTGCCCGTTCGACGCCTCCATGCGCTGGATCGTCGGAAGCGAAAGACCGGCGAGTTCGGCAAGCTCGCGCTGGTCGACCCCGAGGAGCGCGCGAGCCGCGCGCATCTGTTGCGATGTGATCATATCGACTCCAAATGATGTTTCATACATCATTTATCAGTCTTAACATTATAGATCGATGCTGTATATATACATCATGCTCGCTGCTATATCGAATATGCTTGCTTTGGCGGGAACCGCTCGCTGCGCCCGCCTTCGCGCAGGAGGCGGCTGATGCCCGATTTCATGCAAACGCCTCTGGATCGCTCTTATCGTGCGGACAACGCCCGAAAATTACCGGTATCTGGCAATCGCGGGAATCCTACGACGGAAAGCGCGGAACTTCCTGCCTCCGCTTGGAAAGCAATGCTCCGCGGTGCGCGTGGCCGCTGTCCCCGCTGCGACGACGCGAAGCTATTTCATCGCTTTCTCAAACCCGTCCTTATTTGCTCCGCGTGCGAGCAAGACTGGACGCATCAGCAAGCCGACGATTTGGCCCGCCCATCCGGCGAGGGTCGAGCGGTCGATGTCGATGCCCTGCGCCGCCATCATCTCTGCCTGGCGATAGAGGGGCAGATGATGATCGAACTTGTTCACGACGACATGGGCGAGCGTCGCGAAGCTGGCCTTGCCGCGTGCTATCGCCTTCACCGGCGCCGGAGCCTGGACGATCCTGTCGCAGGCGCGGCAGCTATACTTGGGCCGCACGGTGCGGATGACGCGCCACTGAACCGGAGCAATGTCGAGTTGCTCGTCGCTGTCGTGCCCGAGCGGGCGCAGCGCGCCGCCGCAATCGGGACAGGTGCAGCTGCCGGCCTCGGGCTCGATCCGCCGTTCGGAGCGCGGCAGATGATGGGCCAGTGCGCGCACCGGTGAGGGTCGCTCGGCGGGTGCCCGTTCGGTCGTTCGGTTATCGGCGACCTCGGCTTCGCCTTCGAGCTCCTCGAGGGCAAGCTCGAGTTGCTCGATCTGCAGCGCGAGCTTCTCCGACGACTGGCCGAAGGTCATGCGGCGAAGCTGAGCGAGTTGGTGGCGGAGAGTATCGATCAGCGTATCGCGAGCCGCGAGAGCGGCTTCGAGCTCGGCGATCCGGGCGTCCTTGTCGATGCTGGAAGAGGCTGGTTCCGACACCCGGAACACCTAGCAAAACGGGCTCCGCGAAGCCAGTAAAACCCACACTAATCCGCCACTTTTTACCCTGCAAGCAAGGGCGCCGCGGTGCGTTCGGGACGCCGCCAGTCGATGCCTTCGAGTAGCATCGAAAGCTGCGCCGCGGTGAGGCTGACCTTGCCGGCCTTGGTGATGGGCCAGACGAACCGGCCCCGGTCCATGCGCTTCGAAAACAGGCACAGGCCTTGGCCGTCATACCAGAGCAACTTGACCAGATCGCCGCGCTTGGCGCGGAACGCGAACAGCGCCCCCGAGTGCGGACTCTTCTCCAGAACCTGCTGCACCAGCACGGCGAGGCCGTCGAACCCCTTGCGCATATCGGTGGCGCCGCAAGCGAGATAGATGCGGGTCGACGGCGACAGCGGGATCATCGGCCAAGAACGGACATCACCCGGGCCAGCGCGTCGGCATCGACCGCCGCATCGACGGTGATCCGCACGCCCGACGGCAGCTCGATCCCGATCTGGCCGCTCCCTGCCGTCGCCGCGGTCGGCACCGACACCTCGACCTCGGCGAACGACGGCACCGACGTGCGCTTCGCTCCCGTCAGATCGCCCGCCAATGCCTGTCGGCGCCACGTATAGAGCATCCCGCTGCCGACCGCGTGTCGCTGGCACGTCGCCGAGACCGAGCCGTCGGGGCCGAACGCTTCGCGCAGGATCGCCAGCTTCTGATCTACCGACCAACGGCGACGCCCGCCCACGACCGCGATCCGACTGCTCATACGATTACTCATATGACCACTCACGAGAACACTCGCTCCCGACGCTCCGATATCCTCGCTCATCACCGCTCCTCGCAAAGAGCGGCTATCAGCACCCCGCAGCAGCTTCCCGCAAGGTGGCCTTCAGGACACGGTTACGAGCCCCTGGGTGTATATCGGCCTGCAAGCGGCCACGCTCCCGGCGACGCCATGTCCGATCACGCCATTCGGTCGATGTTCGGATCGCTCAAATAGTCTGCCGGCGGTCGCAATCGAGCCGGAGTAGCTTCGCCCTTTTTACGGCCCCCGTCCCGATCCGATTGAAAAGGTCAAAAGTCCAGTAAGATAGCATTGCCTGGAAAGCGTGATTGGCCGTTAGTTGACTGTCGGCTTGTATCCCCAAATTGGCGTCGTCAAATGTCCGCGTCAATCTTTTGACGGTGATGAAGCCACGAACCAACCAGCGGGAAAGACTCCCAATTTTCGCGAAAATTTCGCGCGCGTTTCAACGCTCATCCGCCGTTTAACATGCATGGCATAAATCTTGCTTCATGAAATTGGTAAGCTCAATCAATCCGCCGAGAGGGGGTGTGCCATGTGACCGAAGCAGACCGAGGGTGTCAGAGCGGCTGACCTCGTAAGAGTGCGCCGCTCTGTGACACCGCCGCCCGATATCGTGTCTTCTCTCCCCGAAATATTCTGTTACAAATCGCGAGAAACATAATTTCTTGAGGACCGATATTGAATCCGAATAGCGCTTTTTTCGCATTTCCTGGTCAGCAGCAGGATTTGGTTGGAACTATCAGCTCTGCAGCCCACCTGGTTTCCAGCGGTCGGGTGGACCTCACGACTTGGCCGGATATGGGCATCTTCGGTGAGCTTATTCCAGATTCAGTGCGCGAAAATATCAGAGGCAACGCAAAGTTTCTGTTCGATATAACAGTCCAAAATTCTAATGTTTATTATGAAGCAGGCTATGCAATAGGTCTCGGAAAACCGGTAGCTCCTGTATTAAACCTTTCTTTTTCTGGTGCCGCCGCAGAAATCCAACGAGATGGCCTATTCGATAATCTTGGGTACAAGGGGTATGAAAACAGTCAGGAACTATCCGAGATCATCGAAGATCTTCCTGCTAACTCTCTGATAGATTTATACTCCAAGGAACTCGACGCTCAACAGCCTCTGTTCATCCTCGACACCTATCGCAAGACGGATTTTCGCAATCATATTGTTTCGTCGATCAAGGCGGCACGAATCCACTATCGCAGCTTTGATCCGGTTGAAGTTCCGCGAATATCGCTGGTATCCATGATCGGGCAGGTGACCGCCTCGTCCGGCCTTGTCTTGCCGCTTCTCGCAGATCATGTCGAGGACGCCGCCCGGCATAACCTCCGTGCTGCTTTTCTCGCCGGGCTGGGACACGGGATAGGGCGCGAAGTCTTGCTACTTCAAATGCGCCGATTTGACGCCGCCAATCCTGCGGACTTCCGAGAAATGGTGGTGCCGGTTGCTGACGAGAAGGCCATCGCAGATACGGTAGAGAAGTTTGCAAAAGTCGCATTTCTGGCCAGTCAGCAAATCACATCTCGACCAAGCCATTCACAAAAAACCGGGCTTCAAGCCTTATCCCTCGGATCATCCGCAGCCGAGAATGAATTTCGCACTCTTTCCACCTATTTCGTGGAAACCGCCGAATATAGCAGGACATTGCGGGGTGAGGTCAACGTCGTCGCCGGCCGCAAAGGTTCGGGGAAGACCGCGATATTTTTCCAAGCGCGCGACGCTTTCAGGTCGGATAAGGCTGCAATCGTCACGGACCTGAAACCGGAATCGCATCAGCTTAGTCAATTTCGGCAAGAACTATTGAAGATCGTCGAAGTAGGCACCTACGATCATACTCTAGCAGCGTTTTGGTACTTTCTTCTCCTTTCTGAAATTTTGCTCACGATGAGGCGTAATTTCGAGTTTCAGTCGCGGTTCGATTCGAGAGCCTTGGAACGCCTCGAAGAAGCAAATCGTTGGCTGGAAACCTTCAATATCGATGAGACTGGCGACTTCACTACGCGCATAAATCGGCTTGGAAACCACATTATGCAGGAGATTGAAGCAGCCAAGGGGCGACGGCAGGCAATATCGGCCGACTTTCTGACAAACGTTATCTTTCGTGGCGGCATAACCCAGCTCAAAAAGTTCATTCTCGACCATTCGTCGTCCAACGAGCATTTTGTGCTATTTTTTGACAACATCGATAAGGGGTGGCCCACGAACGGAGTTCATGAGTTCGACGTTCGGCTCGTGCGCCTTTTGATAGAATCTCTCGATAAAATTAAACGAGATTTCGCCGCAGCCAAGCGCGAATTCATGTCCGTCGTATTTCTTCGTAATGACATCTATGAAATGCTAGTCGAGAAAACGCCGGATCGAGGCAAAGCAGGACAAGTTCGTATAGACTGGACCGACCGTGCAAAGTTGAAGCAGGTCATTTATCGACGGCTCCAAGTTTCGTCTAAGTCTAAGGGGGAGAACTTCGACAAGCTCTGGCAAAAGTTTTTCGTTGCTAACGTAGGCGGTCAGGAATCGTTCGAATTCTTCGTTGATCACTGTCTTATGAGGCCAAGGTTCCTCATAAATATCGTCGAAAATGCTATCTCTAATGCGGTAAATCGCGGGAACTCGAAGGTAGAGGAAGCCGACTGTCTAGATGCAGTCAGGCAACATTCTCTCTACCTCGTGGATGATTTTGGATATGAAATCCGCGATGTCTCGGGCCTTTCTGCTGACATCCTCTACTCGCTTGTGGGCGTCGACAAGGTCTTGTCCAAAGACCAGTTCTTGGCTCGATTTACCTCTGACGGGATGACGGCTGACGAGGCCGACAATGCCTTCAGACTTATGCTTTGGTATGGCGTAATCGGTATACTTACAAAGAGTGGAAACGAGCGATTCATCTACGATTATGAGTACAATATGAAGCGCTTGGAAGCTGAGAGTCGACAGCTTGGGGAAAATGCAAGCTATGTGACTAACGCGGCTCTTCACGTAGCGTTACAAAGCTGAATGTCTGCCGGTGGGATATGATCATCCTCTGACCGCTCTCTCCGTTGTCAAAGACTGGGCGGACGGGGGGGCGCACAGCCGACGCCACGGCGAAGGTCCGCTTTCGGGTGCGGGCGACGAAGTGTCGGGACGACCGAGATCAGGCGCGATGCTGACCGACCGCTTTCACTTTGGGGGCATTTGGCACCATCCACTCGGCGCTAAAAACCGAGGACGCCGCTCAATTTGAAAGAATGAGCGGTCTCTCGTGAAATATGACAGGCGGATGGATGCCCCGTGAGGATTCGAACCTCAATAGACGGAATCAGAATCCGTAGTCTTACCATTAGACGACGGGGCAATGAGGCGCGCGCAATATGATTGCGGGCGCCGCCTGTCAAGGCCGGAGCGGCGGCCCGCACGAGTTCGCTTGCCCTGCCGCATTTCGCCGCTAGCATCACCCCATAACAAAAGAGGGGACCGCGCGACCGCGCGGATGCCCGAAGGAGTGGGTTGATGCGTCATGTCGCGATCGTCGGGTCGGGGCCCGCGGGCTATTATACCGCCGAAACACTGCAAAAGGCCGATGACATTGCGGTCGACGTCATCGATCGGCTGCCCGTGCCCTATGGCCTGATTCGCACCGGCGTCGCGCCCGACCACCAGTCGATCAAGGCGGTGTCGCGCCGCTACGAGGGCGTCGCGCTCACCGACAATGTCCGCTTCGTCGGCCATGTGTCGGTCGGCGCCGACGTGACGATCGACGAACTCGTCACTCTCTATGACGCGGTCGTTCTCGCGACCGGCGCACCGAATGACCGGCCGCTCGACATTCCCGGCGCCGACCTCCCCGGCGTGATCGGCAGCGCCGCCTTCGTCGGCTGGTACAACGGCCATCCCGACTTCGCCGGCTTGGGTCCGCCGCTCGACGCGCCCGGCGTCGCGGTGATCGGCAACGGCAATGTCGCGCTCGACGTCGCGCGCATCCTCGCCAAGACTCCGCAAGAGTTCGCGGGCAGCGACATCGTCGCGCACGCACGCGACGCGCTGGCGGCGAGCGCGGTGCGCGAGATCCATATCCTCGGCCGCCGCGGCCCGCACCAGATCGCGATGACTCCGAAGGAGCTCGGCGAGCTCGGCCACCTCGAGCGCGCGAGCCCGCGCGTCGACCCCGCCGATCTGCCGGGCGAGGGCGACGACGCGATGCTCGAACCCGGGATGCGCAAGTCGGTGACGCATCTTCGGCAATTCGCCGCCAACCCGGTCGCCAAGCCGGTGACGATCGATTTCGACTTCTTCGCGATGCCCGTGGCGATCGAAGGGGACGGACGCGTCCAGCGCGTCATCGTGGAGAAGACCGTGCTCGACGCCGACCTGCGCAGCCATGGCACGGGCGAGACCTATGCCATCGACGCCGGGCTCGTGATCAGCTGCATCGGATATCAGACCCCGCCGATCCCCGGGGTGCCCTATGAGCATGGCCGCGGCCGCTTCGCGAGCGACGAGGGACGCATCCTGCCGGGCCTCTATGCCGTCGGCTGGGCGCGGCGCGGGCCGTCGGGGACGATCGGCACGAACAAGCCCGACGGCGCGCGCATCGCCGAAATGCTGCTCGAAGACATCGGCCGCGGTGCGGGCAAGGCCGGGCGCCCCGGGCTCGACGCGCTGCTCGCGAGCCGCGGCATCGCGCCCGTCACCTTCCGCGACTGGCGCCGGATCGAGGAGGCCGAGGTCGCCGCCGCGCTCGACGGCAACCCGCGCGAGAAATTCACCAGCATCGAGGCGATGCTCCAGGCCATCGGGCGCTGAAGCGAGCGCCCGAGAAAAGCTGAACCTCGCCCCCGCCTGCGCGGGAGCGGCGCCTATTATTTCACCGCCGGCGTCTCGATCGGCGGCTGGCCCTTCTGGCTCGCGGCATAGGCCTCGACCGCCTTCAGCACGCGCAGCATGTTGCCGCTCGCGATCTTCTCCAGCTCCGCCTGCGTATAGCCGCGCTTCGCGAGTTCGACGAACAGCGCCGGATAGCCCGACACATCCTCCATGCCGACCGGCGCCGAATCCATCCCGTCATAGTCACCGCCGAGCCCGATATGATCGACCCCGATCGTCTTTTTGAGGTGGTCGATATGGTCCGCCACCTTGGCGACATCGGTCGCCGGCACCGGGTTGGCCGCGTCCCACGCCTCCAGCGCCGCTTTGGCGGCGGCCGGGTCGCCCGGATACATCGCCTTCAGCCGCGCCTGCTCGGCGGTGCGCGCAAGGCCCTGCGCGCGGACATCGGCGTCGAGGAAGCCGGGCAGCAGCACGACCATGACGATCCCGCCGTTCGCCTTCACCGCGGGCAGCACGCTGTCGGGAACGTTGCGCGGATGGTCGTTGACCGCGCGCACCCCCGAATGGCTGAACATCACCGGCGCTTGCGAGGTTTCGAGCGCGTCCTTCATCGTCGCTTCGCTGACATGGCTCAAATCGACGATCATCCCGATGCGGTTCATTTCGCGCACCACCTGCCGCCCGAAATCGGTGAGCCCGTCGTGCGCGGGCGCATCGGTCGAAGCGTCGGCCCAGCTCAGATTCTTCGAATGCGTCAGCGTCATATAGCGCGCGCCGAGGTCGTACATCTGGCGCAGCACGGCGAGCGACGATCCGATCGAATGGCCGCCTTCCATGCCGAGCATACCCGCGATCTTGCCCGCCTTCATCGCCTTTTCGAGCTCGGCCGAGGTCGAGGCGAGCATGAGGTCACCGGGATAGCGCGCCACGAGCCGCTTCATCACGTCGATCTGCTCGAGCGTCTGCTGCACCGCCTGCGGCTCGTCGGGGTTGCTCGGCACATAGACCGACCAAAATTGCGCCCCGACCTGGCCCCTGCGCAGTCGCTGGAGGTCGGTGTGCATCGCGATCTCGGGCGGTGTCGCGTCCGGCTTTGCCGTGTCGGTCGTATCCTCGAAATCGAAGCCGTTGATCATATTGCTCTCGCGCCCGCGCAGCGCCCAGGGCACGTCATTATGCCCGTCGAAAACCGGCGCGCGCTTCAGCGCGGCTTCCGCAACGGCCTCGGGCGACTTCTGCGCGATGGCAGGGGTGGAGATCAGGGCGAAAGCGGCGAGGCCAGCGAGCAGGTGAGACTTTGTCATGGCGCGCGACCCTAACCGGTTGATCGCGAGGTGCAAGGCGGGACGATTCCGCGCGACCGAAAGGTCGCGCCATATTTGTTTCACGCAAAGGCGCAAAGGCACGAAGAAGACCATTTTCTCTTTGCGCCTTTGCGTGAAATTATAACGGCGCCTTCGGCGCCGCCTAACTTGACGTTAACGTCAATCGCGCGCAGCATCGCGCTCATGACAGCCTTCGACGACTGGCGCGCGCGTTCGCCCTATTATGACGACACCCACGAGGCGCTGGCGCAAAGCGTCCGTCGCTTCGTCGCGCGCGAGATCGCGCCGCACATCGACCGCTGGGAGGCCGAAGGCGAGCTGCCGCGCGAGCTCCATAAAAAAGCGTCCGACGCGGGCATCCTCGGCCTGCGCTATCCCGAGCAATATGGCGGGCACAGCGAGGGTTTCGACAATTTCCACGGCCTCGTCGTCACCGAGGAACTCGCCGCGGTCGGCGCCGGCGGGCTCGGCGCGTCGCTGATGACGCACGGCATCGGCCTGCCCCCGGTCCTCGCCTTGGGCTCCGAGGAACTGAAACAGCGCGTCGCCCCGCCGGTGCTCGCGGGCGAAAAGATCATCGCGCTCGGCATCACCGAGGCGAGCGGCGGCAGCGACGTCGCCAACCTCAAGACGACGGCCGTCCGCGACGGCAACGATTATATCGTCAACGGCGGCAAGATGTTCATCACCAGCGGCATGCGCGCCGACTGGCTGACCTGCGCGGTGCGCACCGGCGGCCCCGGCGCCGCGGGCATCTCGCTGCTGCTGATCGAGATGGACAGCCCCGGCGTCGAGCGCACGCGGCTCGACAAGATGGGCTGGCGCTGCAGCGATACGGCCGCGATCCATTTCAGCGATGTCCGCGTTCCTGCCGCGAACCTCATCGGGCCCGAGAATGGCGGCTTCATCGGCATCATGCGCAATTTCAACAGCGAGCGGCTCGGCATGGCGATGGGCTGCTGCGCCTATGCCCGCGTCGCGCTCGCCGAAGCCGCCGAATGGGCGCAGAGCCGCGAGACCTTCGGCAAGCCGCTCGTCGGCCACCAGTCGATCCGCATCAAGCTCGCCGACATGGAGCGCCAGATCGAGGCGACGCAGGCATGGGTCGACCTCGCCGCCTGGCAGGTCCGCGAGAACAAGGCCCGCCCCGCCGACTTTGCGATGCTGAAAGTGCAGGCGACCCGAATGCTGGAGGCCGTCGCGCGCGAGGCCGCGCAAATCCTCGGCGGCGCTTCCTATATCACCGGCAGCAAGGTCGAACGCATCTACCGTGAGGTCCGCGTCAATGCCATTGGGGGAGGCAGCGAGGAGATCATGCTCGATCTTGCGGGACGGCAGTTATTTGGAGGAAAGAAGTGAACGAGATCGCCCGAAGCTGGCCCGCCGAGGCCGAAACGCTCCTCGACGACCTTGTCGACCTCCGCCGCGCGATTCACCGCGAGCCCGAACTCGGGCTTCGGAACCCGAAGACGCTCGCGAAGATCAAGGCCGCGCTCGAAGGCCTGACGCTCGAATTTCGCGAGGGCCCGTCGACGACCGGCCTCGTCGCGATCCTGCGCGGACCCGCGAACGGACGCACGGTGCTGCTGCGCGGCGACATGGATGCGCTGCCCCTGCTCGAGGATACCGGGCTCGACTTCTCCTCCGAAATCAGCGGCGCGATGCACGCGTGCGGGCACGACACCCATGTCGCGATGCTCGTCGGCGCCGCGAAGCTGCTCTGCGCGGCGCGCGACCGGCTCGCGGGCACGGTGATGTTCATGTTCCAGCCGGGCGAGGAGGGGCATCACGGCGCGCGCTTCATGCTTGAGGACGGGCTGATCGACCCGCTTCCCGACGCCGCCTTCGCGCTCCACATCATGCCCAACGCGCCACACGGCATCTTCGCCGGGCGCGCGGGGCCGCTGCTCGCCTCGTCAGATGTCCTGTCGATCATAGTGAAGGGTGCGGGCGGCCACGCCTCGATGCCGCACGACACGGTCGATCCGATCCCCGTCGCCTGCGCGATCGTCACCGCGATCCAGACGATGGTCACGCGCAAGGTTTCCGTCTTCGACCCCGCGGTGGTCACCATCGCGAAGATCGCGGCGGGAACAACGAACAACATCATCCCCGAGAGTGCCGGGATGCTCGGCACGATTCGCACCCTGTCGCCCGAACGCCGCGCCATGGTCGCGCGCGAACTGAAACGCCTCGCTCCCGCGATCGCCGAGGCGCACGGCTGCACCGCGGAGGTGACGATCGAGGAAGGCTTCCCCGTCACCATCTGCGATACGCGCGCGGTCGCCTTCGGCCAGTCGGTCGTCGAGGAGACCTTCGGCGAACAGGCCTGGCTGACGATGGAAAACCCGGTGATGGGTGCCGAGGATTTCTCCTACGTTCTCGAAAAAGTCCCCGGCGCAATGTTCTGGCTCGGGGCGAGCGAACAGGGCAGCGACTGGCGGGCATGCTGCGGTCTCCACTCGAACCGCATGGTCCTCGACGAAAAGGTCATGGCACGCGGCGCGGCGCTGCATGCGGCACTGGCGGAGCGGTTTTTGAACGAGGGGTTTGCGTAGACCCTAAGCCGCCCTCACGGCACCAGCACTGTATCGACCGCCTGCGCCGCCAGTTCGGGATAGTCGAGCGTATAGTGCAGCCCGCGGCTTTCCTTGCGGTGGAGCGCGCTCTTCACGATCAGTTCGGCGCATTGGAGCAGGTTGCGCAGCTCGATCAGGTCGGTCGTCACGCGGAAATGGCCGTAATATTCGCCGACCTCGCCCGACAGCATGTTGATACGGTGCTGCGCGCGCTCGAGCCGCTTGGTCGTGCGGACGATGCCGACATAGTTCCACATGAAGCGGCGGATTTCGGTCCAGTTCTGCTTGATGACGACCTCTTCGTCCGAATCGGTGACGCGGCTTTCGTCCCACGGCCGGATCGCGGGCGGCGTGCCCAGTTCGTCCCAGTGGCGGACGATATGCTTCGCCGCCGCCTCGCCGAAGACGAAGCATTCGAGCAGCGAGTTGGACGCGAGGCGATTCGCGCCGTGCAGCCCGCTCTCGGTCACCTCGCCCGCGGCGTAGAGCCCGGGAAGATCGGTGCGCCCGTCGAGATCGATCAGCACCCCGCCGCAGGTATAATGCTGCGCCGGCACCACCGGGATCGGCTGCTTCGTCATGTCGATGCCGAGCGTCAGCAGTTTCTCGTAGATGTTGGGGAAGTGCCCCGCGACGAAATCGGGGTCCTTGTCGCTGATGTCGAGGTGGACGTAATCGAGCCCGAAACGCTTGATCTGGTCGTCGTTCGCGCGCGCCACGATGTCGCGCGGTGCGAGTTCGGCGCGCGGGTCGTAATCGGGCATATAGCGATGCCCGGTGACCGGATGCTTCAAAATCCCGCCCTCTCCGCGCACCGCCTCGGTGATCAGGAAATTCTTGACCTCCAGATTATAGAGGCAGGTCGGGTGGAACTGCATCATCTCCATGTTGGAGACGCGGCAGCCCGCGCGCCACGCCATCGCGATGCCGTCGCCGGTCGCGCCTCTGGGGGCCGTGGAGAATTGATAGACGCGCCCCGCCCCGCCGCTCGCGAGGATCGTCGCGCGGCCGACATGCGCGTGGACCTTCCCCGTCGCCTCGTCGAGCGCATAAACGCCCCAGACGCGCCCCGAGCCCGAATAGCGTTCCTCGTGCCGGCCCGTGATCAGGTCGATGCACGCCTGTCCGGGCAGCAAGGTGATGTTCGGATGCGCCTCGGCGGTCTTGAGCAGCGCCGCCTGCACCGCCCAGCCGGTCGCATCGTCGACATGGACGATACGGCGGTGCGAATGCCCGCCCTCGCGCGTCAGGTGGAGCGCCTCGGCCTGCCGGTTGAACGGCACGCCCATTTCGACGAGCCGCTCGATCGCGTGCGGCGCATTCTCGACGACGAATTCGACCGTCTCGCGCCGGTTGAGCCCTGCGCCCGCGACCATCGTGTCCTCGATATGATTCTCGAACGTGTCGCCCGCGTCGAGCACCGCCGCGATCCCGCCCTGCGCCCAGGCCGTCGACCCGCCGGTGAGTTCGCCTTTCGCGAGCACGAGCACGCGGCAATGATCGGCGAGCGCGATCGCAGCGGTGAGCCCCGCGGCGCCGGAGCCGACGATGATGACGTCGTGGGGGGTGGTTTCGGTCATTCTTCTCCCCTCCCGCAGGCGGGAGGGGCCGGGGGTGGGCCTGAATTCAGCACCGCTACTATCGCCATCAGCACACCTTCCAGATTGGACATCACATCGGCATTGGTAAATCGCAGCGTCCAATAGCCGTGCGCGCGCAGATAGCCATCCCTGCGACGGTCTTCTTCCTGCCGATCGTCATGCGAAACGCCGTCGAGTTCAATGACAAGCTTCGCCTCACGACACAGAAAATCCGCGACGTAAGGGCCGATCGGCATCTGACGGCTGAATTTCCAGCCTTCAAGTTTCCGCCTTGAAATGGCTCGCCACAAGGTTCGCTCGGGAGGTGTTGCTTCGCGGCGAAGTCGCTGCGCATTTTGCGTGTCGCGTGGCCGAAATTTACGGACAGGCCCACCCCCGGCCCCTCCCGCCTGCGGGAGGGGAGAAAGGCACTCGCCTTCACCCATTCGCCGCCCGCGTCAAATTCAGGAACACATCCTCCAGATCGGCCTCGCGGGTCGAGACGTCGACGATACCGTGCCCCATCGCATTGACCGCCGCGAGCACTTCGCCCGCATTCGCGCGGTCCTTGTTGTAACTGATCGCGAGGCCGCGTTCGCCCTCGCGCTCGACCTTGTCGAAGGCGGGGTGCGAGGGCAGCACCGTCACATCCGCATCCAAAGTCACCACGACGATCTTCTCGCGCGCCATGTCGACCAGCTCGCGCGTCGGCTTGTTCGCGATCAGCCTGCCATGGTTGATGATCGCGATCCGGTCGCAGAGCTCCTCGGCTTCCTCCAGATAGTGCGTCGTCAGCACCACGGTGACGCCGCGGTCGTTGAGGCTCTGCACATATTCCCAAAGCTGCTGCCTCAGTTCGATGTCGACCCCCGCGGTCGGCTCGTCGAGCACGATGATCGGCGGCGAATGCACCATCGCCTTCGCGACGAGCAGGCGGCGTTTCATGCCTCCCGACAGCGTGCGCGCATAGGCGTCGCGCTTGTCGCTGAGATGCACCGCGGCAAGCAGCTCGTCCGAAATCCGTTGCTCCTTGGGCACGCCATAGAGCCCCGCCTGATTCTCGAGCGTCTCATAGGGCGTGAAAAAGGGGTCGAAGACGATCTCCTGCGGCACGATGCCGATCGAATATTTGGCGTTGCGGGGGTCGGCGTCGATGTCGAAGCCCCAGATGCTCGCGCTCCCGCCCGTCTTGTTGACCAGCCCCGCCAGGATGTTGATCAGCGTCGACTTGCCCGCGCCATTGGGGCCCAAAAGCCCGAAAATTGTGCCGCGCGGCACGTCGAAGCTGACATTGTCGAGCGCCTGCTTGCCGCCGGCATAGAGTTTGGAGACGGCGTCGATGCGGATGGCGGCTTCACTCATGGCCGCCTCCATAGCCGCGCGCCTCTTCGCGTGAAAGCCATCATCGCCGATAGATTTTCTGCTGACCCGCGCGTTAACGCTAAATTGGAAACTCGCCGCTAAGACGAGGGCCGTGGGGACCAGTCACATCTTTCGCCCGCTGCCCGTGCAGCGCGGGCTAGCCATCGCCGCGCTCCTGATCGCGCCCGTCGCCGCATCGCCGGCGCTGGCGCAGACCAGCGCGCAGGGCGAGGCCGAAGCCATCGTGCTGCGCCCGCTCAGCTTCTTCAAGGTCAACGATCTCGACTTCGGCGACATCATTCCGTCGAACGCCGCGGGGACCGTCAGGATCGCACCCGACGGATCGCGCAGCCGCACCGGCGGCGTCACTCTCGCGGGCGGCGGCGGCGAACCCGCGCGCTTCGCCGGGCTCGGCAGCTTCAATCGCCAGGTCAACATCTCGCTGGGATCGAACCGCATCTGGCTCACCGGGCCGGGAACGCGGATGCGCGTGCGCGATTTCGAGATCGGCAGCACACCGAGCGCGATCCTCTCGACCGCGCCGACGCGCTTCCGCATCACCTCGCCGCTCGGCAATTATAATTTCCCGGTCGGGGCGACGCTCGAGGTCGGCGCGAACCAGGCGGCGGGCGATTACAGCGGCACTTTCACGATCACCTTGAACTATCTTTAAGCTTTCCTGTGGGGGGAAGACGGCACCGGGGGACCACTCGCGCCCGGACGGGCGCTTGCACCGGTGCCGTCATGGTCCCTTAATATCCTCCCTGTCGCGTAGCGATGGGGAGGTGGCAGCACGAAGTGCTGACGGAGGGGCTATGGCGCGATGTCTTCGCCCCTCCACCATCGCCTACGGCGACGGTCCCCCTCCCCATGGCTTCGCCACAGGGAGGATCAAGTTCGCGGACCCGATTGCCGAGCCTTCGCGCGCTTGCTATGGGCGCGATCGATGACCCAGCCCGCACCCGCTCCCGAAACCATCCGCACGTCCAAAACCCGCATCGCCTGCGACGGCACCGGCGACGGCCTCGCCGATGCGGCGCTCGGCCATCCGCGCGTGTGGCTCGAGATCGATCCCGACGAAGGCTTCGTCGACTGCGGCTATTGCGACCGGCGCTTCGTCCTGATCGGCGGCGCCGCCGACAGGCATTGAGCGGCGGAAGTAAACGCCGCTTTTACCAGCCCCATGCACTCGCGATGAAGGTCCCGCTGGCATAGTCTGTGCCAGACAGGAGCAGAATCTGTGGGGATTCGAGGGACCAGACACAGCCGGGGCGCCGCTTGCGTCCTGACCATCGCTGCAATAGCAGCGAGCGCGGCGCCATATGTGCCCGCGCGCGCCGCCGACATGAACGGCACCGCCAATGCGGCAGTCGTCCGGCCGAACACGCTGATCAAGACCGGCGATCTCGACTTCGGCACGCTATTCAGCGGGCCCGTGGGCGGCACGATCACGATCGACCCCGTCACCAACTGGCGCGGCGCGACCGGCGGCGCGACGCTCGTCGGCAATGACGGCCGCCGCGCGGTGTTCCAGGGCACCGGCGGCATATTCCTGATCACCGTATCGGGCAGCACGTCGGCCACCCTCACCCGCGCCGGCGGCGGCGCGGCGCCGATGACCGCCAGCCTCGTCCGCGCCGCGACGACGAGCGGCGGCGGCATCGCATTGCTCGGCGCGACATTGCTCCCGAACGGGGTCCAGACCTATTATATCGGCGGCACGCTCACCGTCCCCGCAAATCAGCCCGCGGGCGATTACAGCGGGACCTTCACGCTGACGGTCAATTATTTGTAGATTTGCGCCCGGTTTCGACTGGTTGCGGCCGAAGCGCGATTGCTCTCTCCCCTTCAGGGAGAGATACGCAGGCTTGCCGGTTTTACCGGCTAGCCGCAGTTGAGAGGGGCATGAACCGCTTCGGCCCCCTCTCCCAACCCTCTCCCCTGAAGGGGAGAGGGCTATGGCAGTTCACCACCCCCAACGCCGCCCTTGGCGTCGCCGCTTCGAACGATGTGGGTAATCCCGGGATAACCCCGGCATAAGTCTGCGGATCAGCTGTTGAGAGCGCGGCGGATCGCGGCGATTTCGGCGTCGAGTTCGGTGTCGGCGACGCGCAGCGCCTCGACCGTGCGGACGGCGTGGATCACCGTCGAATGGTCGCGCCCGCCGAAGCGGCGCCCGATCTCGGGATAGGAGCGCGGGGTCAGTTCCTTCGCCAGATACATCGCGACCTGCCGCGGGCGCGCGATCGCGCGGACGCGGCGCTTCGACGCCATTTCGGACTTGTCGAGCCGGTAGTGCGCACAGACCGCACGCTGGATCTCGTCGATCGTGATACGCGGGCGCGCGCTGCGGACATTTTCGGCGAGCCGGTCCTCGGCGAGCGCGAGATCGACCATCGTGCCGGTGAGCGCGGCATAGGCGAGCAGCTTGTTGAGCGCACCCTCGAGCTCGCGGATGTTGCGCGTGAAATGCTTGACCAGATAGGCGACGACGTCGTCCGGCACCTCGACCATCGGCATCGCGGCGAGCCGCTGGCGGATGATGCGTTCGCGAAGATCATCCTCGGGCGCCTCGATGTCGGCGACGAGCCCGCCCGACAGCCGCGAGAGAAGACGCGCCTCGACCCCGTCGAGCATCGCGGGCGGACGGTCGGCGGTGACGACGAGACGCTTGCCCGCGGTCATCAGGTCGTCGATCGTGTGGAGCAATTCCTCCTGCGTCGAATTTTTGCCGATCACGAATTGCAGGTCGTCGAGCAGCAGCAGGTCGGCGGCGCGCAGCCGCGCCTTGAACGCCATCATGTCGCCGCCGCGCATCGCGCCGACGAATTCGAGCATGAATTTCTCCGCCGACATCAGGATGATGTTCGCGGTCGGATGCGCCGCGGCATAGTCCTGTGCGATCGCCTGAAGGAGGTGCGTCTTGCCCTGCCCGGTGCCCGAGCAGAGATAGAGCGGGTTGAACTGCGGCGCTTCGACCATCGCCATCCGGCGCGCCGCGTTGGCGGCGAGGATGTTACTGCGTGCGACGACGAAACGGTCGAACGACAGGCGCGGATCGAAACCGAGCAATGCCGGATTGGCGGCAACGGGCTGCGGCGCCTCGAAATGGGGCAGCGGCGCCGCCGCAAGGCTCGCCGCGCGGTTGTCCGCCGCCGCGCCGCCGCGCACCATCACACTGCGCACCGCGGGCAATTGCTGCCGCCACGCGAGCTCGAGCCGGTCGCCGAAGCGTTCGTTGATCCAGTTGGCCGAAAAGCGGCTGACGGTCTCGAGCGTCACGACGCCCGACAGCGCGCAATAATCGGCAAAGCGCACGGGCTTCAGCCAATGGTCGAAGGTGCGGACGCCGAGGTCGCGGCGCAGCCCCTCGGCGACACGCGGCCAGAGCGTAGCGGCATCGCCGTTCATCGCTCTGTCTCCTGCGTCATGCCCATGCCGATTGCCGCTCTCTGTCACGCCGTGCCGCCCCCTCAGGTCCCCTCTGCGCCGGACGATCGGCGGCCGGCCACATGCCGATTCGTCGCCTGCGCCGGGCGCAGGCTCTCATCCGGACAAGCGGCCCGAAAGGATACGAATCATGTCAATGTAGCGGCCGCCAGCGAAGGCCGACGACGCACCTGTCTAGTCAGGGCGCGGCGAGTCGATCAAGGGCTCGGCATGTAAAAATACTGAAATAAAAATCTTGACTCGCCGGGGCCACCGGAATCGCGTCGAACCGCCATTTTATCGCGTATTATCAGAGATTTATTTATGACATTCCAGAGACGAAGGAACGAATCGCAGCAATTCCGTCACTTACCGCGCTGCAACACTATTGCCACCCGGTTGTCACAATATCCGACGCAAAAAAGGACCCGCGGGCAAGATGCCAGCGGGTCCTTTTTGTTCCCTTTCGGGACGTGGACGATCAGGCGATCGCGTTCACGCTCTTGGTCAGGCGCGAGAACTTGCGGGCCACGGTGTTCTTGTGGAGGACACCCTTGGCAACGCCGCGCGCCATTTCGGGCTGTGCCGCCTTCAGCGCGGTCGCGGCCGCATCCTTGTCACCGGCGGCAACGGCTGCTTCGACCTTCTTCACCAGCGTGCGAATGCGCGAAACGCGATTCTTGTTCACGAGGGTGCGCGTGGTGTTGCGGCGGATGCGCTTCTTTGCCTGCGGCGTATTTGCCATAAATTCCTCTAATCTTTCAAACGGTCTACATGGTCGGAGCACAGCCTAAACGGAGCAGCCGAATCGCGCGAGTTGCAGCGAATCAATGTCCGGATGCGGCCGGTTCCGGACGACCGGACCCTGCTCGAAGGGTGCGCGCATAGCGATGAAGGGCGATTTGGTCAATGGCTTTGCGGGAAATATCCCGCATCAGCGCTGGCATTTGGGGCAAAAGAAGGTCGAACGGCCGCTCTGCACGATCCGCGCGATCGTCGCGCCGCATTCGCAGGCCTCGCCCTCGCGGCCATAGACGCGCCAGTCCTTCGCGAAATAGCCGAGATCGCCCTCGGGACCGAGGAAATCGCGCAAGGTCGATCCGCCCGCCGCGATCGCCGCGGTCAGCACCGCCTTGACCGCGGGGACCAGCGCCGCGAGTTTCGCCCTGGACACGTCGGCCGCGGGCTTCACCGGCGCGATCTTCGCCATGTTGAGCGCCTCGCAGACATAGATGTTGCCGAGCCCCGCGACGATTGTCTGATCGAGCAGCATCGCCTTGACCGGCGCGCGCCGCCCGGCGAGCGCCTTTGCAAGATACGCGGTGTCGAAAGCGTCCGACAGCGGCTCAGGCCCCAGGGTCACGAACGCGGGAAACAGTTCCAGCGGATCGCCGCTCACCAGATCGACCGAACCGAATCGCCGCGGGTCGTGAAGGAAGAGCCGGTGCCCCGCCCCGGTCTCGATCAGCAGATGGTCGTGCTTGCCCGCTTCGCCGCCCTCGGTGCGCCAGCGCCCCGACATGCCGAGGTGGAAGATCATATGGTCGTCGCGGTCGGTCGACACGATGCCATATTTGGCGCGGCGCGACAGGCTCGTCACCGTCGCGCCGGTCAGCCGCTGCGCGAGATCGGCAGGAAATGGGCGGCGCAGGTCGGGACGAAAGGTCGTGACCGCGGTCAGCCTTTGCCCTTCGAGAAAGGGCGCAAGGCCGCGAACGGTGGTTTCGACTTCGGGTAGCTCGGGCATCTCGCGCATCGGGCTACGCGCCATTTGCGCGGGCGGCAAGGCCCCGCTAAAGGCCGTTCGACTTTATCTCTCCCCGCAAAGGCGCGCATCCCATGCCCACCCCCGACACCGTCAGCTTCGGCTATGAACAGGTCCCCGCGGGCGAGAAGACCGCGATGGTCGGCGAGGTGTTCAGCCGCGTCGCGCGCAAATATGACATCATGAACGACGCGATGTCGGGCGGGATGCACCGGCTGTGGAAGGACCGCTTCGTGCGCCGCGTCAAGCCGCGCAGCGGCGAGGCGATCCTCGACATGGCGGGGGGCACGGGCGACATCGCCTTTCGCATGGAGCCTTCGGGCGCGAGCATCACGGTGGCCGACATCAACCCCGACATGCTCGGCGTCGGCATGGAGCGCGCGGCGGAGCGCGGCATCGCCAGCCTCGTCTGGTCCGAACAGAATGCCGAGAAGCTGTCGTTTCCGGGCCAGTTCTTCGACGCCTATACGATCGCTTTCGGCATCCGCAACGTCACCGACATTCCGGCGGCGCTGAAGGAAGCCCACCGCGTGCTGCGCTATGGCGGGCGCTTCTTCTGCCTCGAATTTTCGACCAACGAATGGCCGGGTTTCAGCCAGGCCTATGATGCCTATTCGCACCATCTCGTTCCGAAGCTCGGCAAGCTGATCGCCGACGACGAGGACAGCTATCGCTATCTGATCGAATCGATCCGCCGTTTCCCGCCGATGCCCCAATTCGCGCAGATGATCCGCGATGCGGGGTTCAGCGAGGTGAAGGTCGAGCCGATTCTGGGCGGGCTGGTGGCGATTCACAGCGGGTGGAAGGCGTGAGCGATGCAAACTTTCTTAAGCCCCTCCCCTTCAGGGAAGGGCAGCGAGACTTGGGAGCTCGCTCCCTAGTCGCAGCGGGTGGGGGCCATCGGCCTTGCGCAAGGCCGATGGCCCCCACCCCAACCCAGTGTCAGGTAAACCGTCCCCCGGACGGTTTAGGTCATGCCGGGGGCATGACCGGCCTGACACTCCTGAAGGGGAGGGGCTTTTGATATGACCCGGCCCGTCACCCATATCGTCCGGCTGCTGAAATGGGGCCGCATCCTCGCGCGCCACGGCGCGCTGCGCGGGATCGAGAGCGCGCCGCAGACCCCGCCGGGGGTCAAGCGATTGTGCCGCCTCGCGCGGCTCGGCACGATCCAGCCCAAAATCCCCGACTATGCCGCCGCCTTCCAGGCGATCGGTCCCGCGGCGGTCAAGCTGGGGCAAACGCTCGCGACGCGCCCCGACCTCGTCGGCGAAGAGGCGGCGCGCAACCTGCTGACGCTGCAGGACGCGCTCGCGCCCGTCGCCTTCGACCGCATCCGGCAGGAAATCGAGGCGACCTTCGAAGCGCCGCTCGAAAGCCTCTACAGCGAGTTCGATCCCGAACCCGTCGGTTCGGCGTCGATCGCGCAGGTCCACCGCGCCGTGACCACCGACAGGCGCCAGGTCGCGGTCAAGGTGCGCCGCCCGGGCATCGACAAGCAGTTCGCGCGCGACATCGAAACCTATGAATGGGCGGCCGCGCATCTCGAAGCCTTTGGCGGAGAAGCCGCGCGGCTGCGTCCGCGGCAGGTGATCGCCAATTTCCGCCGCTGGACCTTGCGCGAGCTCGACCTGCGCCGCGAGGCGGCCTCGGCGTCGGAGCTGGCCGACGCGATGACGGCGGTGCCCGAATATGAGGTGCCGGCGATCGACTGGGACCGCACCGCGAGCCGCGTGATGACGATGAGCTGGATCGACGGCGTCAAAATCTCGCACCGCGACCGGCTCGTCGCGGCGGGGCACGACATGGAGGCGCTGGCGGCTAACCTCGTCCACGCCTTTCTTCGCCAGGCGATTGCCGAAGGTTTCTTCCACGCCGACATGCACCAGGGCAATTTGTTCGTGAAGGCCGACGGGACGATCGCCGCGGTCGATTTCGGCATCATGGGGCGGATCAACCGGCAGGCGCGCTACTGGCTCGCCGAAATCCTCTATGGCCTGACCACGGGCAATTACCGCCGCGTCGCCGAAATCCATTTCGAGGCGCAATATGTCCCCGATTATCACAGCGTCGAGGAGTTCGCGACGGCGCTGCGCGCGGTCGGCGAGCCGATGCGCGGCAAGCCGGTGAGCGAGCTTTCGGTCGGGCAGATGCTCGACGGGCTGTTCGCGATCACGCGCGATTTCGACATGCAGACGCAGCCGCACCTGCTGTTGCTGCAAAAGACGATGGTGATGGTCGAAGGCGTCGCGACGATGCTCAATCCCAGGATCAATATGTGGGATGTCTCGGGCCCCTTCGTCAGCGCGTGGATTCGCGACGAGCTCGGCCCCGAAGCCGCGCTCGCCGACGGCCTGCGCGAACAGGGCAAGACGCTCGCGCTGATCCCCGACATCATCCGTCGTCTCGACGCGCAATTGCCGCGCAAGGGCGCCGCGCCGCCCGCCCCGCCGCTGCCCGAGATCCCGCTGATCTTGAACGGAAACGGCAAGAGCCGCTGGTGGCGCTATGCGCTGACCGCGCTTGCGGGTGCCGCGGCGGGGGCCGGCATCCTGACCTGGCTCGGCTGAGCCGACGCACGCGCGGCCTTGGTTACCGGACATTTACCCTAAATCATTAGGACCTGACCTCGACCAACCCCGGACGCGAAATCCGGACAAAACCGAGGTTTCATGCGCCACGACACCCTGATTGCCGATTCGCCGCTGCCGGTCGCCGCGCTGCCGCTCGAGGTCGCGGTCGTGGTGCCGACGCTCAACGAGGCCGCCAATGTCGAAAAACTGATCGCCGGGCTGTCGATCGTGCTCGCGGGGCGCGGCTGGGAAGTCGTTTTCGTCGACGATAATTCGCCCGACGGGACGAGCGAACTCGTCCGCCGCATCGGCCGCGATTCACGGCATATACGCATCGTTCAGCGCGTCGGCCGGCGCGGCCTGTCGTCGGCGGTGGTCGAGGGCATATTGGCGACCGCCGCGCCGATCGTCGCGGTGATGGACGGCGACCTCCAGCATGGCGAGGAGGCGCTGCCGCGCCTGATCGACGCAATTGCGGAGCGCGGCGCCGAGCTTGCAGTCGGCACGCGCTATGGCGCGGGCGGCGGGATCGGCGACTGGGACCAGGGCCGCGCGCGGATGAGCCGGCTCGCAACGCGCGCCGGGCAGATCGCGCTCGGCACCGACGTTAGCGATCCGATGAGCGGCTTTTTCGCGATCCGCCGCGACGCCTTCGAACGCGCATTGCCCCGGCTCTCGGCGGTCGGCTTCAAGATATTGCTCGACCTGCTGGCGTCGAGCCCGGCGCCGCTCAAGGTCGCCGAAATCCCCTATCAGTTCCGCACGCGCGAGGCAGGCGAAAGCAAGATCGGCGCGCGCGTCATCGCCGAATATGCCGAACTGATCGCCGACAAGACGATCGGCCGCTTCGTGCCGGTGCGCCTGCTCAAATTCCTGATGGTCGGCGGGCTCGGCGTGTTCGTCCATCTCGCCGTGCTGCGCGCGATCCTTGGCGCCGGCAGCGCCTTCGTCACCGCGCAGACCGTGGCGGTGATGACCGCGATCGCCTTCAACTTCTTCCTCAACAACAGCTTCACCTATGCCGACCGCAAGCTGAAGGGATGGCGCCTCGCCGGCGGGCTTGCGAGCTTCTATGCGATTTCGGCTTTGGGCGCGGTCGCCAATATCGGCATCGGCACCTGGATGGCCGGGCACGACGAACGATGGTGGGTCGCCGGAGTCGCGGGCGTGGTCGTCGGCGCGATCTGGAACTTCGCCATGTCGGCGGCGCTGACCTGGCGCAAATGACGCGCGACGCGCCCGGCTGGAACCGCTTTGCCGGGGTTTCACGCCCGGTCGCGGCGGCGGTACTGGCGCTGCTGGCACTGCTGATGGCGTGGGGCGCGGCGGGCGGCGTCGGGCGTAACCATCTCGCGGTCGCCAAGCCGGCATCGGGGCATTTCGACGGCCTCGCCGGCGATCATGCGCTTTACGCGCGCATCGCGCAGCGCGTCGCGGCGGGCGAATCCTATTATACGGCGGCGGCGGCCGAACATCGCCGCGGCCATTATCCGCTACGCCCCTTCGTGACGGTTCGCCTGCCGACGCTCGCCCATATCGTCGCTGCGCCCGGCGAGCGCAACGCGGTGCTCCTGTTCCTGCTGACCGGCGGCGCCGCGATCCTCGCCTGGTACCGGCGGCTGCGGACCGAGTCCGACCTCCCGCGCTATGCCCCGGTCGCGGCGCTGTTCGTCGCGGCGAACCTGACACAGCTCGCCGCGCGCGAGTGGCTCTATATTCACGAGGTCGCGGCGGGCGTCCTCCTCGCGCTGGCGCTCGCGCTCTACCGCCCGGCGCGCCCGTGGGCGGCACTGGCGCTCGTCGCAGCCGCGCTGGCGATCCGCGAGACGGTCCTGCCCGTCGCGATGCTGTTCGGGCTGTTCGCGCTGATCGATCGCGACTGGCGCGCGGCGGCGGGCTGGCTGGCGGTTGGTCTCTGTTTCGCCGGGGGGCTTGCGGCGCATATCGCGGCGATCGCCGCGGTCACGAACCCCGCCGACCCCGCAAGCCAGGGCTGGCACGGACAGGGCGGCTGGATCGCCTATCTGTCCTTCGTTCAGGCCTCCTCGATCCTGCGCTTTTTCGAAGGCTGGGCGGCCGCCCTGCTCGTCCCGCTCGCGCTGCTCGGCTGGGCGGCGTGGCGGTCGCGGCTGGGGCTCGCGGTGTTGCTGATCCAGCTCTTCTATGCCGCGCTGCTGATGCTCTTCGCGCGCCCGGCCAATTTCTATTGGGCGATGCTTGTCACTCCGACGCTGTTCGTCGGCCTTGCCCTCGCTCCCGCCGCGCTGGCCGGGCTGGTGCGCTCGCTGCTCGGGCGGGCGCGGCCCGCTGCTTGAACTGGGGCGAGGAAGCGCATAACTGGAGGGCGAAGGAGACGGCGATGAATCACCCCCTGTCGATCGCCGCCCGCGCCGGGCAGGCCCGCCACCGCTGATGGCCGCTCCGCGCATCCTGCTGATCGTCGGCGGCGGCATCGCCGCCTATAAGGCGATCGAGCTTGTCCGCCTGCTCCGCAAGGCGGGCATGACCGTGCGCTGCGTGATCACGCGCGCGGGCGAGCAGTTCGTCACGCCGCTGACGCTCGCCGCGCTCAGCGAAAACAAGGTTTATACCAACCTCTTCGACCTGAAGGACGAGGTCGAGATGGGGCATATCCAATTGAGCCGCGAAGCCGATCTCGTCGTCGTCGCGCCCGCGACCGCCGACCTGCTCGCGAAGATGGCGGCGGGAATCGCCGACGACCTCGCGACCACACTGCTGCTCGCGACCGACAAGCCCGTGCTCGCCGCGCCCGCGATGAATGTGCGCATGTGGCTGCACGCCGCGACCCGGCGCAATGTCGCGACGCTGCGCGGCGACGGGGTGACGGTGATGGAGCCCGGCGAGGGCGAGATGGCGTGCGGCGAATATGGCCCCGGCCGCCTGCCCGAGCCCGAAGCGATCAAGGCGGCGATCGACGCGGCGCTCGCCGACGCGCCTGCCGTCGTGCCGCTCACCGGCCAGCCCGATTTCGCGCCCGCCAACCATCGCCCGCTGTTCGGGCGGCGCATCCTGATCACCGCGGGGCCGACGCACGAGCCGATCGATCCGGTGCGCTACATCGCCAACCGGTCGAGCGGGAAGCAAGGCTTCGCGATCGCCGCCGCCGCCGCCGAAGCGGGCGCCGAGGTGCTGCTGATCGCCGGGCCGGTCCCGCTGCCGACGCCGCCCGGTGTGATCCGCGTCGATGTCGAGACCGCGCGCGAGATGGCGAGCGAAGTGGAGCAGGGCTTGCCCGTCGATGCCGCGATCATGGTCGCCGCCGTCGCCGACTGGCGCGCCGCCGATACCGCGGCGCAGAAGATCAAGAAGGACGGCAGCGGGCAGGTCCCGCCGCTCGCGCTCGCCGAAAATCCCGACATTCTCGCCGGCGTCGCCAAAAGCGCCGATCGCCCGCCGCTGCTGATCGGTTTCGCCGCCGAGACCAACGACGTCATCGCGCATGCCCAAGCCAAGCTCGCGCGCAAGGGATGCGACTGGATCGTCGCCAACGACGTGTCCGCCGACCCGATGGGCGGCGAAGAGAACCGGGTGCATATCGTCAGAAAAGACGGCGTGGACAGCTGGGACCGGCTGCCCAAAGCGGCCGTCGCCCGCAAATTGATGGAAAAGATCGCCGATGAACTCGACAAGCGCATCCCCGTTGAAGGAAATTGAAATCGCCATCCAGCGGCTGCCCAACGGCGGCGGCCTGCCCCTGCCTGCCTATGCGTCGGAAGGCGCGGCGGGGATGGACGTCGTCGCGGCGGAAACGCTGACGCTGCGCCCCGGCGCGCGCCACGCGGTCGCGACGGGCTTCGCGATGGCGATCCCCGCGGGCTATGAGGTGCAGGTGCGCCCGCGCTCGGGCCTCGCCTTGAAGCATGGCGTCACCTGCCTCAACACGCCGGGGACGATCGACAGCGACTATCGCGGCGAGGTGAAGGTGATCCTCGCCAATCTCGGCGACGAGCCGTTCGAGATCAAGCGCGGCGACCGCATCGCCCAGCTCGTCCCCGCGCCGGTGCAGCGCGCGGCCTTTGCCGAAGTGGCGACGCTCGACGCGACGGCGCGCGGCGCCGGCGGTTTCGGGTCGACCGGGACCGCGAGCGAGGCGGTCGACGAAACCGCGGATACGGCCGGCGTCGCTTCGCTGTCGGGCATCAAACTGCGCTGATCGGTGCTCAGCGACGCCGAACTCGACCGCTATGCGCGCCAGATCATCCTGCCGCAGTTCGGCGGCGCGGGGCAGGCGAAGCTGAAGGCGAGCCATGTTGCGCTGATCGGCGCGGGCGGTGTCGGCTGTCCGGCGATCACCTATCTGGCGGCGGCGGGCGTCGGCAAGCTGACGATCATCGATCATGACATCGTCGAGCTGTCGAACCTCCACCGCCAGCCTTTGTTCACCGACGCCGATCTCGGCGCGCCGAAGGCCGAGGTCGCGGCCGAGGCGGCGCGGCGGATCAATCCGCATGTCGAGGCGATCGCGGTCACCCGGCGGCTCGACGATGCGAACGCCGCGGCGCTGCTGAAGGGCGCGAGCCTGATCCTCGACGGCTGCGACAATTTCGCGACGCGGCTTGGCGTCAACCGCGCCGCGGTGACGCTGCAAATCCCGCTGCTCAGCGCCGCCATCGGGGCGTTCGAGGGGCAGGTCGCGCTCTATGAGGGCTGGCGCGCGGGCCACGCCTGCTATGCTTGTCTTGTCGGCAACGATCCCGACCGGCCTGGAATCAACTGCGCCGAAACCGGCGTGATGGGCGCGCTCGCGGGCATGATCGGCACGGTGGCAGCGCTCGAGGCGGTGCGCGCGCTGTCCGGCTGGGGATCGCCGCTCACCGGCCGGCTCGCGATCGTCGATATGCTCGATCGCCGCTGGCGCGAGGTCGGCGTGCCCGAGGATCCCGAATGCCCGATATGCCAGGTCTGAACATCATCGTCGCGGTCGCCGAAGGGCGGCGTTTCTGCGCCGCACTAGAGACCGCTATCGCCGCCGCCGCGCTGGGCGGGCCGGCGCGACTATTCCTCCAGGGCGATGCGGCAGCGATGTTGCGCCCGCCCGCGGGCTTTGCAGGGGACGGCGCACGGCGGGCGGCGGGCCTGCCCGGCCTCGCCGAACTGATCGACGAAGCATTGGCGAGCGGGGTCGAGATGATCGTGTGCCAGTCGGGACTGGCTCTTGCCGACCTGACCGCCGACCGGATCGTTGGCGGCGTCAAGGCGGGCGGGGTGGTCAGCTTTCTTGCCGCGGTCGCGGCGGAGGACCGGCTGATCGTCTATTAGGGTTTGTGGAGTCAGGCCGAATCCCCCACCGGAAAAGCGATGTGTCCCCGCGAAGGCGGGAGCCCATCTCCGGCCGGTGCCATTTCGAGCCGGCGGGTGATGGGCTCCCGCCTTCGCGGGAGCACACAGCTTTTCATATAGGGAAAGGATTCGCCGGGATGGCGATTCCATCCAATATGATCACGCTATAAACCCGTCGCCCCCGCGCAGGCGGGGCGACGGTGTTTCACGGATTGTCGCAGACCTTGATCGCCTCCGGTTCGGGACGTTTGCCCGTGGGCACGAAACGCGCGAGATAGCCGCCGGCGTGCTGCTTGTCGTCGTAAGAGACGAGCTTGTAGCCCACCGCCTGAAATTCGCAGACGAGCAGGCGGAAGGGCGTGCCATGCTGCGCGATCGGGCGGTCGCCGTCGACGACGATCACCTGTCCGCCCTGGCGCAAGGCCGGGCGCAGCCGCCACAGAAAGGCGTAGGGCTCGCCGATCTCGTGATACATATGGACCATGAAGACGCGGTCGAAGCTGTCCTCGGGCAGGCGCGGATCGTCGACCGCGCCGAGCTTCAGCGAGACATTGTCGAGCCGTTCGCGCGCGACGCGGTCGGCGAGGCGCTCGATCACTTGCGGCATGATGTCCTGCGCGAGCACGCGGCCACCCGCGCCGACGCGCTGCGCGAGGCGCACGGTATAATAGCCGTCGCCCGCGCCGATGTCGGCGACGGTCATGCCGGGACGGACGTCGGCCGAATCCATGACGTCCTCGGCCTCGTTGACGCGGTCGCGCGCTTCCTCGGTCGACCATTTGGTCGAAACCGTCGGCGCCACCGGCCGGTCGGCGGGCGGAAAGTCGCGCGCGGTTTCGGCGCGGTCGCTGCTATCGTCCCAAGGCGCGTCGCAGCCGCCAAGCAGCGGTACGAGCGTCAGCAGGGCGAGCGCCGCGCGCTTCATCAATCGATGTCCTCCACCTCGACCTTTTCGCCGGTCACCTTCTGCGATAGCGCCGCCGCCATGAACGGGTCGAGCGCGCCGTCGAGCACGTCGCCCGGCGCCGTCGAGGTCACGCCGGTGCGCAGATCCTTCACCAGCTGATAGGGCTGGAGGACGTAGGAGCGGATCTGGTGGCCCCAGCCGATCTCGGTCTTCGCCTGATATTCGCCCGATGCGGCCGCCTCGCGCTTCTGCAGCTCGGCCTCGTACATCCGCGCCTTCAGCATCCCCATCGCGGTCGCGCGGTTCTTGTGCTGCGAGCGGTCGTTCTGGCTGGCGACGACGATCCCGGTCGGGATGTGCGTGATGCGAACCGCCGAATCGGTCGTGTTGACGTGCTGCCCGCCCGCGCCCGACGCGCGATAGGTGTCGATCTTGAGGTCGCCCTCGTTGATCTCGATCTCGATATTGTCGTCGATCACCGGATAGACCCAGACGCTCGAAAAGCTCGTGTGGCGCCGCGCCGAGCTGTCATAGGGCGAGATGCGGACGAGGCGGTGGACGCCGCTCTCGGTCTTCGCATAGCCATAGGCGTTCTCGCCCTTCACCAGCATCGTCGCCGACTTGATCCCCGCCTGCTCGCCCGCCTGATATTCGACGAGTTCGACCTTCATCCCGCGCTTTTCGGCCCAGCGCATATACATGCGCTGGAGCATCTCGGCCCAGTCCTGGCTTTCGGTGCCGCCGGCGCCGGCATGGACTTCGATATAGCAGTCGTTGCCGTCAGCCTCGCCCGCGAGCAGTGCCTTGATCTTGTCTTCCTCGGCGCGCGCGGCGAGCAACGCCAGCGACGCCACCGCCTCGTCGACAAGTCCCTCATCGCCTTCCATCTCGGCGAGTTCGATCAGTTCGGCGGTGTCGGCGCATTCGGTTTCGATCGCGCGCGTCGCCGTGATCGCCTCGTCGAGCCGGCGGCGTTCGCGCATCACCTCTTGCGCCGCCTTCGCGTCGTTCCACAGCGTCGGGTCCTCGACCTTCGCATTGAGTTCGTCGAGCCGCCGCACCGCGCGGTCCCAGTCGAGAAAGCGGCGCAGCAGCGCCAATGCGGCGCCAATCCTGTCGATATGATCCTGCGCTTCGGCGCGCATGTCCTTGCTCCTGAATAATTTGGTCCGCCCTTACGACCTCGAAGGCCGCAGGGGAAGGAGGTGCGCAGCCGTCAGATGATGCCGCCGCGATCCTCCAGGAATTCGCTGTCGCTGCGCCGGCCGGGGCTTTGCTGGACGGGCACGTCCTGCCGGGGCGCCGCCTTGGCCGGCTTGATCTCTTCTTCGCGAATCGTCCGCCGCGGTTCGCTTTCGGGCTTGAACGCTTCCCAGATGATCGACGCCTTGGGATCGGTGCCCGGCCAGCTGCCATAGACGCGCCGGCCCGACTGGCGGTCGATGCGCACCATGCGCACGCCCTTCGGCGCCGAAAAGGGAATCGGCTGGCGGTCGGCGAGCGCCGCGTGCGCGAAATCCTTGAAGATCGGCGCGGCATAGCTGCCGCCCTGCGCATAGCCGCCCATGCTGCGCGGCTGGTCGAAACCGATATACATGCCCGCGACCACGTCAGGCGTGCCGCCGACGAACCAGACATCGTTCGGACCCGAAGTCGTCCCGGTCTTGCCGAACAGCGGCACGCCGAGATCGCGCAGCCGCACCGCGGTGCCGCGCTGGACCACGCCTTCGAGCATATGGACGACCTGATAAGCGGTGATCGGGTCCATCAGCTGCTTGCCCGACTTGGTGAAGCGCGGCATCGGCCGGCCGTCCCAATCCTTCATGTTGCAGCCTTCGCAGGGCTTCCAGTTCTTCGGAAAGATCACCTTGCCGCGGCGGTCCTGCGCATAGTCGATCACGCGCGGCTTCAGTTCGCGGCCGTGATTGGCGAGCATCGCGTACGCATTGGTGATCTTTTCGACCGTCGTCGTTCCGGCGCCGAGCGCGGTCGACAGATAGGGTTCGTGCTTGCCGATGCCCATCCGGCTGATCATCTCGACGACCGGTTCCATTCCCACGAGGCTCGCCGCGCGCACGGTCATCAGGTTGCGCGACTGTTCGAGGCCCCAGCGCATCGTGTGCTCGCCGCTGCCGCCCGAATTGCCGAAGTTGCGGAAGCATTTGTTGCCGAGCGCCGCGCCCTGATAGACGCAGAAGGAGCCGTCGACGATCATCGTCGCGGGGGTCATCCCGTTGTCGAGCGCGGCGGCATAGACGAAAGGCTTGATCGTCGAGCCAGGCTGGCGTTCGGCCTGCGTCGCGCGGTTGAACGACGACAGGCGGACGTCGAAGCCGCCCTGCATCGCATAGATGCGGCCCGAATGCGGGCTTTCGACGACCATGCCGCCCGATACTTCGGGGATATTGCGCAGCGCGTAGCGGTCGCCGCCCGCCGATTTGACGACGATCAGATCGCCCGGGCGCAGCGCCGAAAAGGCGCTGCCGCCGGTCTTGCGATAGCGCATCCCCGCCGAACTCGCGGGCAGGCGTCCGGTGTCACCGTTCGAAAAGCCGATCCGCGCCTCGCCCCCCGATTTCGAGAGCACGGCCGCGACGCGCCAATTGTCGTAATCGATGCCGATGAAGCTCGAGGCGAGGCGGCTCTGCCACTGGTCGTCGGCCTCGATCGTCGCGATCGGTCCCGACCAGCCCTTGCCCGCGTCATAGCGCTGGAGCCCCTTGCGCAGCGCCATCGCCGCGGCCTCCTGCATCTTGCCGTCATAGGGGGTGCGCACCCAGAGGCCGCCGGCATAAACGCTGTGGGGGCCGACCTCGGCAGTTTCGCCGAACTCGGCGATCAGCTGGCGCCGCACCTCTTCCATATAATAGCCGCCGACCTGCGCGACCGCGCGGTTACCCCGGTCGGTCAGGCCGAGCGGCATCGCGCGCGCCGCGTCGCGCTGCGCCGCGCTGATCCAGCCATTATCCTCCATCGACCCGAGCACGAAATTGCGGCGCGCGAGCGCATCGCGCTCGAAACGCGCGCGGCCGTATTTCTCGGGCGCCTTGGGCAGAATCGCGAGGAAGGCCATTTCGTGCAGCGCGAGCTGGTCGACATCCTTGTCGAAATAGGCGCGGCTCGCCGCCTGCACGCCGAAGCTGCGGCGGCCGAGCGGGATTTCGTTGAGATAAAGCTCGAGAATCTGTTCCTTGGTCAGCGCATCCTCGATGCGCATCGCAAGAATCGCCTCGCGAATCTTGCGACGATAGCTCAGCTCGTTGGTGAGCAGCAGATTCTTCGCCACCTGCTGGGTGATGGTCGAGGCGCCGACGGGGCGGCCGCTGTTCGACAGGTTGGTGACGATCGCGCTCGCTATGCCCGGATAGTCGATGCCGCCATGGCTGAAGAAGGTCTTGTCCTCGGCGGCGAGGAAGGCGCGCACCAGGAGCTGCGGATATTCGCTATATTCGAGCTGAACGCGGCGTTCGCGGGCATAGCTGTGGACCGGCTTGCCCTCGCCGTCGCGGACCATCGTCGGCAGCGGCGGCTCATAGTCGCGAAGCTGATCGACCGAGGGCAGGTCGCGCGCGAAAACCGCCCAGATCAGCACGAGGCCGAGCAGACCGGCGAGCGCGAGATAGCCGAGCCAGCGGAACCAGCGCCGCGTCCACATGTCGCGCAGCCAGGTGATGACGGCATTGCCGTCGCGGCGAAGGCGAAGGCGGAAATCGGGCGGACTGTCGGCGGCCATATGCCCCCGCCTCTAAAGCCTGCGTCGCCGAAAGGGAAGCATGGTTGCGGCGAGGCGGCGGACCGTAACGCTCATCGCGCCCGGCCGCGCGCGCTGACCGGCCAGATGCCGACCAGCGTGTCGCCCGAAACGACATGGTAGCTGTCATAGAGATTCACCGTCGGGTCGCAGTGCGGCACGGTCAGGCTGACCGGGTCGCCGGGCTGGAGTTCGGCCCCGATGCCGGGGGCGATCAGCGCGGCATGTTCGTCGCCCATGAAAGCGAAAAAGGCGGTTTCGGGCGCTCCGCGCCGGACCACCGCGACGCCGCCGTCGGTCGAGAGCGACTTGTAGCCGGCGTCGATGGTGACGAGGCCGCCGTGGTTCGCGCTGACGACGCGCGCGTCGACCGACAACGAAACCTCGAACGGCGGCTCGGCACCATCGGCGATGTCGCAATCGAGATATTGCTTGTCCATGAAGACATAGCTGCCCGCCTGCAATTCGGTGAAGACGCCGAGGTCGAGGTCGATCCGGTGCGTGCCGGTGCCCGATCCGGTGACGAGGCCGGGCGCGAAGCCCGCTTCGGCCAGCGCGGCGATCACCTGTTGCAGATAGGCGGTGCGCTCGACGATCGCGGCGCGGCGGTCGGCGTAGCTTTCGATATGCTGCTGCGACCCGCAGTAGAATTGCACGCCGCGATAATCGAGGTTGGGCGCTGCCGAAATCGCCTTCGCCAACGCGACCGCCGCCTCGGCCGACGCGACGCCGGTGCGCGCGATACCGGGGTCGATGTCGATGACGACGCCCAGCCGCGCATCGGCCGCAGCAAGCGCCGCCTGGAGCCGGTCGGCGACGCCGGGATGATCGACGACCGCCATCAAGGCTTCGGCGGTCGCCGCAAGCTTCGCGAGGCGTTCGATCGCGGCGGGGGCGGCGACGGGCGAAGTGATGAGGATGCCGGTCACGCCGCCTCCGGCCAGCACCTCGGCCTCGCCGACCTTCGCGCAACAGACGCCGATCGCCCCCGCCGCCATCTGGCGCCGGGCGATGTCGATGCTCTTGTGCGTCTTGGCGTGCGGGCGAAGCGCGACGCCGCGCTCGGTCACGAGCGCGGCCATGCGTCCGATGTTACGGTCGAGCGCATCGACATCGAGGATGAGAGCGGGGGTATTCAGATCGGCGCGCGAGCCCTGCCGGCCGATCAGATGATCATGCAATTCGCGATCGGTGGTCATGCGAACAATATCTCCAGATGGGAGTGAGGATTTTGCCCCGCCACGCCGAATCGACCGTCAACGCTCCGCGACCTGCCGCGCGAAGTGGACCTGCACCGCCTCGCGGACGCCGCGCGCGATTTTCTTCTGCCCGGCGGCCGAGGCGAGGAATGCGACATCCTCCTTGTTCGATATGAAGCCGGTTTCGAACAGCACCGACGGGGTGTCGGGCGCCTTCAGCACGATGAAGGAGGCGAAGCGGTGCGCGGTGGTGCGAAATTTCACTTCGTCGGACGCCTCGCGCTGGAGCAGCCGCGCGAAATCGGCGGCAAGACCCATCGTCTCGCGCTGGGTGAGGTCGAGCAGGATCGCCGATACGTCGCCGCTGTGCGCGCCGAGGTCGACGCCGTTGATGATGTTCGCCTTGTTCTCGCGCGCCGCGAGCCGTGCCGCCTCGCGGTCGGAGGCGACCTCGGCCAGCGTATAGATCGACGCGCCGCTGGCCTCCTGATTCTCGGCGGCGTCGGCGTGAACCGAGATGAACAGGTCGGCCTTCAACCGCCGCGCGATGCCGTAACGCTCCTCGAGCACGAGGAAGCGGTCGTCCGCGCGCGTGAGCGCGACGCGCACCCGGCCAGAGGCGAGCAGGTCCTTGCGGATCGCGCGGGCGAGCGCCAGCGTGATGTCCTTTTCGCGGCTGCCGTCGTGCGGCGAGATCGCGCCGGGGTCGTGTCCGCCGTGCCCGGCGTCGATCACCACGAGCGGCAGACGATCGTCGGCGGGCCCCTCGATGCGCGGCAGCGTCACCGCGGGCTTGGGTTTTCCGATCGGAACGGTCACGCTGTAGCGTTTTGCCGGACGGCGGGCGCGAAAGCCGGCGAAGGGCTGCAATTCGCCGCGCGGAGACCGCGATGCCGCGTCATATTGTCCCGCGGCCGGGCGCGGATCGGCATCGATCGCGCCGGCGCGCGCCGGCAAGGCTGCCGAGGACGCTCCGATCAGGCCAATCAGGACGAGCAGCGGGCTCATGGCGCGTCTATGCCGTCCAAGGCGCGCGATGGTCCAGCCCTATTCGAAAATCACCAGCCCTGCGGCGCGGCAACAGGATGAATCCGCCCTTGACCATGGCGTGACAGAGGCGCGTCGGGCGGCAAGCCCGGCCGGCGCCCCCCGCCGCGCAGCCGAATGGTTTTCTTGCAACACCTTCGCGCCATCCTATCTTTCTGGGGTGGTTGTGGTTGCCGTCGGTCCATGCCGATGCTAGCACGCCATCACTGACGGCGTCGTTCCCGGTGCCGTCCGGCCTTTTGAGGGGAAGGCCTGTTCCGCAATCAAGCGGATCATGGCCGCCTTGGCGCCGGACAAACGGGGAAGGACATGCCTGCCGCCAGTCCACCCGGTTGACCGGACAGTCGGGGCGTCGCTTGCGCGCCCGCCCTGCCCGCCCGCTCATCCCGTAACAGGTTGATGCCGTATGAGGCTTGCCATGCCCTCTTTGAATCCCGACGCGGGCGCTTTCGCCCCGGCCGTCGCCGGATTTGAAGACCGCATGCGCGTCCAGGACCGGACGCAGGCTCCTTTCGGCAATAACGTCTTTTTTCCTTTCACCCGTATCCGCCGCGGCCTTCCGCAAGGAGGGTTAGCGGGATTTTTTGATGGCGCGCCGAGGCGCGCTTGGAGTGTATCTAATGACCACGCGCATGTTGATCGACGCGCGGCACCGGGAAGAAACCCGGGTCGCCGTCACCAAGGGCAACCGAATCGAGGAGTTTGATTTCGAGTCTGCCGAGCACAAGCAGCTCAAGGGCAATATCTATCTCGCCAAGGTGACTCGCGTCGAACCGTCGCTGCAGGCGGCGTTCGTCGAATATGGCGGCAATCGCCACGGCTTCCTCGCCTTCAGCGAAATTCACCCCGACTATTACCAGATTCCGAAGGAAGACCGCGACGCGCTGCTGCGCGAAGAGGCCGAGCACGCCGCCGCCGCCGCGCAGCGCGCGGAGGAGGATCTCGACGAACTCGAAGGCGATGTCGCCGATGTCGAGGAGCACGACGACGAGAATGGCGACGCCCCCGCCCCCGAAACCATCGGCGAAGACGCCGAGGGCGACGAGGAAGAGGGTGCCGAAAATGGCGACACCGAAGAGGGCGAAGAAGGCGCCGAAGAGGGCAAGGATGGCCGCGGCGACCGCAAGCGCCGCGGGCGCGATGGCCGCGATACTCGCAAGGGGGGCGGCCGGGGCCGCGGACGCGGCCGCCGGAGCGACGACGAGGACGGCGAAAGCCGCATGTCGCTGCGCCGCCGCTACAAGATTCAGGACGTCATCCGCCGCCGGCAGGTGATGCTGGTGCAGGTCGTCAAGGAAGAGCGCGGCAACAAGGGCGCGGCGCTCACCACCTATCTGTCGCTCGCCGGCCGCTATTGCGTGCTGATGCCGAACACGATGCACGGCGGCGGGATCAGCCGCAAGATTTCGAACGGCGCCGATCGCCGCAAGCTCAAAGCCATGATCGACGAGCTCAACCTGCCGCCGACGATGGGCTGCATCGTGCGCACCGCGGGGATGAGCCGCACCAAGGTCGAGATCAAGCGCGACTTCGACTATCTCGCGCGCCTGTGGGACGAGATTCGCGAGAATACGCTGGGGTCGAGCGCACCGGCGCTGATCCATTCGGACAGCGACCTCGTCAAGCGCGCGATCCGCGACATCTATCATAAAGACATCGAGGAAGTGCTCGTCGAGGGCGACGAAGGCTATAAGGCCGCGAAGCAGTTCATGAAGCTGCTGATGCCGAGCCACGCGCGGCGCGTGAAGCAATATGCCGACCCGGTCTCGCTCTATCAGCGATACGGCGTCGAGGATCAGCTCGCCGGGATGCTCAACCCCGTCGTTCAGCTCAAATCGGGCGGTTACCTCGTGATCAACCCGACCGAGGCCCTGGTGTCGATCGACATCAACTCGGGCCGGTCGACGCGCGAGCATAATATCGAGCAGACCGCGCTCAACACCAACCTCGAGGCCGCACACGAGATCGCACGCCAGCTGCGCCTGCGCGACATGGCGGGGCTGATCGTGATCGATTTCATCGACATGGATCATGGTTCGAACGTCCGCAAGGTCGAGCGCGCGATGAAGGAAGCGCTCAAGAACGACCGCGCGCGCATCCAGGTCGGCCGCATCTCGGGCTTCGGCCTGATGGAGATGAGCCGCCAGCGCCTGCGCACCGGCGTGCTCGAAGCCTCGACGCGCCCGTGCCCGCACTGCGAAGGCACCGGCCTCGTCCGCACCGCGAGTTCGGCGGGCCTCAGCGCGCTGCGCCTGATCGAAGAGGAAGCCGCGCGCGGCAAGGGCAGCAAGATCACCCTGCGCGCGAGCCAGGAGGCGACCTTCTATCTCCTCAACGAAAAGCGCCGCGAACTGCGCGAGATCGAGGAACTCTACGGCGTGAGCGTCGAAATCCTGCCCGACGGCGAGACCGAGGGCGCGCGCATGGCGGTCGAGGTGGGCGGCCCGCCGCCGACCCAGCGCCGCAGCTTCGCCCCCATCGAACCGATCGAGGATGAGGACGAGGACTTCCTCGAAGAGGAAGAGGAGGCCGAAGACGACGCTGACGAGGAGCGCCCCGCGCGCTCGCGGGATCGCGAGGAAGGGGAAAGTGACGGTGAGGGCCGCAAGCGCCGCCGCCGCCGCCGCCGCGGGCGCCGTGGCCGCCGCGACGAAGAAGGCGGCGATGCCGCTGACGCCGGCGAAAGCGGCGACGAAGGCGAAAGCGATGCCGCCGAGGCCGGCGAAGAGGAAGCCGCGCCGGCCGAAACGATCGAGGCTGCTGACGCGGAGGCCGAGGAAGCCAAGCCGCGCCGCCGCCGCGGGGGTCGTGGCCGCAAGAAGGCCGATGCCGAGGAAAGCGCCGACACAGCCGTGGCCGAAGAGGCTGCGCCGGTAGAGGCGGCCGAAGCACCCGAGCCGGTTGCCGAGGAGGTGCCCGCCGCCGAGGAAAAGCCGAAGCGCAAGCGCGCGCCGCGCAGGACCAAGGCCGAAATCGAAGCCGCCAAGGCCGCGGCTGAAACCGAGGCCGTTGAAGTGGCGGCACCGGTCGAAGCCGTGGCGGAAACCGAAGCCGAGCCCGCCAAACCCGCACCGAAGAAGCGCGCGAGCCGGGCCAAAAAGGCCGTCGCCGCCGAAGCCGCCGCCGAACCGGTGACGGCGAGCGAGGCCGAGCCGGTCGCCGCCAATGGCGACGAGGGCGGTACCGGCCCCGACGGCGAACCCCGGCGCGGTTGGTGGCAGCGCACCTTCGGCAATTAGGGTCCAAGCCCTAAAACGCTCCAATCGAATAGGAAGCCGTGTGTCCCCGCGAAGGCGGGGATCCATCTCCGGCCGGTTCCATCTCGCACCGGCCGGAGATGGACTCCCGCCTTCGCGGGAGCACGCGGGCTTTTTTTTTGATCGGGCGGCATCCAGCCCCGCAGTCTCGCAAGCCCCAACCGGCGGCAGCCGACCGCATAAACGCCATCCGCACCTTGCGTCCGTGCGTGCCCGCCCCCAATAAGCCCCTATGGCTTCACTCGGGGTTCAGGCGCACGGCGCAAGAAAGGCGGGGATGACCGCTTTCCCGCCGCTACCCGCGTCCGGGGCGCACGGGCTGCGCCCTCTTTTCCGTATCCTGCTGACCTTGCTCGCGATGGTCGCGGTCGCGATGCGCCCCGCGATGGCGCAGTCGATCCTGCGCGATGCCGAGACCGAGGCGCTGTTCCAGGACATGATGGACCCGCTGCTCGTCGCGGCGGGGATTCAGCCGGGGCAGGTGCGCGTCCATCTGCTCGGCGACCGCAGCATCAATGCCTTTGTCGCGGGCAGCCAGGACATCTATGTCTTCAGCGGGCTGATCGAGGCCGCCGACAGCGCCGAAGAGGTGCAGGGCGTGCTCGCGCACGAGCTCGGCCATGTGATGGGCGGCCACGCGATCCGCGTCAACGAAGGCGCCAAGGCCGCGACCGGCATCTCGCTGCTCAGCCTGCTGCTCGGCGCCGCGGCGATTGCTGCCGGGGGGGGCGAAGCGGGCATGGGGATCATGATGGCGGGCCAGCAGGCCGCGCTCGGCAAGTTCCTCGCCTTCAGCCGCGTGCAGGAATCGACCGCCGACGCCGCGGGCGCGCAATATCTGTCGAAGGCCGGGATCAGCGGCCGGGGCAGCCTCGCCTTCTTCAAGAAATTGCAGAACCTCGAATTCCGCTACGGGATCAAGCAGGACGATGATCAGGCCTATGGTCGCACCCACCCGATGTCGGGCGACCGCATCCAGGCGCTGCGCGAAGTCTATGTCATCGACCCCGCGTGGGACAAGCCGGCCGACCCGAAGATCGAGGCGCGCTTCCAGCGGATCAAGGCGAAACTGTCGGGCTATATCGCCGAGCCCGAGCGGACGCTGCGCAAATATCCCGAAAGCAACAAGACCGTCCCGGCGCGCTATGCGCGCGCCTATGCCTGGCACAAGAGCGCCTATCCGCAGAAAGCCCTGGCGGAGGTCGAAGGCCTGCTCGCGGCGGACCCGGATGATCCCTATTTCCTCGAGCTCGAAGGCCAGGTGCTGCTCGAATCGGGGCACCCAGAGCAGGCGATCGCCCCGCTACGCAAGGCGGTTTCGCAGTCGCGCTCGCAACCGCTGATCGCCGCGACGCTGGGCCATGCGCTGATCGCGACCGAGGATCCCGCCAACTATCCCGAGGCCGAACGGGTGCTGAAAACGGCGGTCGCGCTCGACAACGAAAATCCTTTCGCCTGGTATCAGCTCGGCATCGTCTATGCGAACAAGGGTGATCAGGCGCGCGCGGCGCTCGCCTCGGCCGAACGCTATAGTCTTGAGGGTGGACAGGCGGGACTCGCGCTGCGTAATGCCGAAATGGCGATGCAGGGACTGCCCCAGGGCTCCCCCGACTGGATCCGCGCACAGGATATTTCGATGGTGGCTCGCGCCGAGGTGGAACGCGAGCGCAAACGGCGTTAGATTCAAGCAGGACAAGCGGGGACCGCATCGCCAACAACGATGCGCAAGGGCAACAAGTGACTGATAAAAAAGACGATTATTACCAGCCGTGGCTGCGCGACCCCGCGCCGACGCCGGGCATGGGCGCGCCGATGCAGGGCGAAGGACTGGCGAAGCCGAAGGACGAGCCCCCCGTCGGCATCGACCTGACGCGCTATAGCAAGCCCGAAAAGCCGCGCGGCGAGCCGCTGGTGAAGCCCGAGGCGATCGCGGCGGGCGCCGCGAATCTGTGGGACCGTGTCCGCGCCGGCGCCGAAGCCTTTGCCGACTGGACGATCCGCGTCGGCGAACGCGCCGACGTCCCCGCGCGCGTCGAGGCGATGGAGATTCCGCGCCGCTCGCGCGAACTCGCCGCGAAAACCGGCGCCGCGACCGCGCGCGCCGCGCGCGCCGTCGGGCGTGGATCGGCGCAGGCGGGCCGCGCAGCCGCCAAGGCCGGTGGTGCGGCGTGGACGAAGATGGCGCTCGGCGACAAGGCCCGAAAGCTGTCGAGCGAGGCCGGGCGCGGGCTCGGCGAAGTGGCGGGCAAGACCAGGGCGGGGGTCGTCGATATCGCCAAGGCAGGCAGCGAGAGCCTGCGCGAGCAGCTGGGCGACGCCGCGACCAAGCTGCGCCCCGCACCGCGCGAGGAACTGGCGCCGCCGCCTTCGGGCCTCGAACAATTGCTCGCGCGCGAGGAAGCCGAAGCGAAAGCCGCCGCGACGGCGGCGGCCGCGCCCGACCTGCCGTTGTTCGCGGGCGACGCCGCGATTCCCGCGATGGCGAAGCCCTCGCCGGAAAGCGCGGCGAGCATGATGGAAGGCGACGACCGCTCGCCGATCGCGCAGCCGGCCAAAAAGCCAGCGAACGCCAAAGCCATGGCGTCGCAGCGCTCGCCGCAAATCAAGGGAACCGGGATGGAAGGCGTTTCCACACGCATATGGGGTCTGGCGCTCGGCGGCCTGCTGCTCCTCGCGCTCGCCTTCTGGCTGGGCGGACGGTTCGGCGGCGGGATGAGCAAGGGCGAGGTCGAAACCATCGTGGCCGACTATATCAAGGCGAACCCTGAGATCATTCCCGAGGCGCTCGAAGCGCAGCGCAAGGGCGAAATCGCGAAGGCCATCGACGCGATCCGCCCGGCGCTCGAAAAACCCTATGCCGGCGCCTGGGCGGGCAACGCCGATGGCGACGTCACCTTGGTGGTCTTTACCGACTATGCCTGCGGTTTCTGCCGAGCGAGCGTGCCCGACGTCGACCGACTGATCCGTGAGGACAAGCGCCTGAAAGTCGTGTTCCGCGAATTGCCGATCATCGCGCCGCAGAGCCGCGACGCCGCGATCATGGCGCTCGCCGCCGCGCGGCAGGGGAAATATGACGCCTTCCACCATGCGATGTTCGCGAGCGGCTCGCTCGACAAGGCGGCGATCGCCGCGGCCGCCGAAAAGGCGGGCGTCGTCACCGACGGCAGCGCCGATGCGACCGCGAACGAGGCGCTGTTCCAGCGCGAGCTCGACAGCAACCTCGCAATCGCGACCCAACTGCAATTGAACGCCACCCCGACCTGGATCGTCGGCGACCAGCTGTTCCAGGGCCAGATCGGTTATAACGGCTTGCGTCAGGCGGTCGCCAAGGCGCGCGCGGCGAAAAGCTGAGGCCTGCGGCGCCAACCCCGGCCCATATCAAGGCCAGCGAGGAGTTCCGGCCCGGTGAGCGATTTTTCGGCCCACAGCGAAAGACCGGACCGCAAGCTCGGCCTTGCGATGTGCATCGCGCTCGTCATGGGCAATATGATCGGGTCGGGCGTGTTTCTGCTCCCCGCCAGCCTCGCGCCCTTCGGCTGGAATGGCGTCGCGGGCTGGGCGATCACGATCGCGGGGGCGCTCGCGCTCGCCTTCGTCATCGCGCGGCTCACCGTCGCATTCCCCGAGGCGAGCGGGCCGACCGCCTTCGTCGAACGCGCCTTCGGGCGTATCCCGAGCTTCATGATCGGCTGGGCCTATTGGGTGTCGGTGTGGACCGCCAACGTCACACTCGCGGTCGCGAGCGTCTCGTTCCTCAGCCTCTTCGTTCCCGCGATCAGCGATCATATGGCGATCTCGACGATCGCGCTGATCTGGCTGGTCACCGCGATCAACTGGCGCGGCGCGCGCGCGGCGGGACGCTTCCAGATCGTCACGCTCGCGATCAAGCTGATCCCCCTCGTCACCGTCGTCGTGCTGATCCCCATCGCCTTTGGACGCGGCGGGCCCGTGGCGATCACCCCCTTCCCCGCCGAAGGGCTCTCACTCGCGGCCGTCAGCGGCTCGGCGATCCTGACTTTATGGGCGCTGCTCGGTTTCGAATCGGCAAGCGTCGCCGCCGACAAGGCGGCGAACCCGGCGGTCACCATCCCGCGCGCGACGATCATCGGCACGCTCGCGACGGGCATCCTCTACCTGATCGTCTGTTCGGCGATCGCGCTGATGCTTCCCGCCGCCGCGGTCGCGACATCGGAGGCGCCCTTCGCGCTGTTCGCCGAAACCTATTGGGGGCATGGTCCGGCTTTGCTCATCGCCGCCTTTGCCGCGGTGAGCGCGCTCGGCGCGCTCAACGGCTGGACACTGATCCAGGCCGAACTGCCCGCGCGGCTTGCCGAACAGGGGCTGCTTCCCGCCTGGTTCGCCAGGACGAACCGCCACGGCACGCCCGCTGCGGCGCTGCTGCTGTCGAGCGCCATCGCGACCGTCTGCGTGATCCTCAACAGCAGCAAATCGACCGCCGAGATGTTCACCTTCATGGCCGTGCTCTCGACCTCGGTGACCTTGTGGCTCTACCTCGCCTGCGCCGCGGCGGCATTAAGGCTGCGCGTCGCGATCCCGGTCGCGCTCGCGGGGCTCGCCTATGCGATATGGACGCTGTGGGGCGCCGGGGTCGGGGTCAGCGCGATGAGCCTGATCCTGATGGCCGCGGGCCTGCCGCTCTACGTCTGGACCAGGTTGTCAACGCCAGCGGGGGGCGAAGAAGCCCCGGTCGCGTAGGATCACCTGCGCGGCGTTGTGCCCCGGCGCGCCGGTGACGCCGCCGCCCGGATGCGTTCCCGCGCCGCACATATAGAGGCCCTTCACCGGCCCGCGATAACCGCCATTGCCGAGCACCGGCCGCGCAGCCCAGAGTTGATCGAGGCTCATATTGCCGTGCATGATGTCGCCGCCGACGAGGCCGAACTTGCGCTCGAGACCTTTGGGCGACAGGAGCGTCTGGGCGATGATGCTGGCGCGGAAACCCGGCGCATGCTTTTCGACCGTGTCGATGATGCAGTCGGCGGCAGCCTCCTCCTCATCGTCCCAGTCGCGGCCGTCCGGCAATTCGGGGGCGAACTGCTGACAGAAGAGGCTCGCGACATGCCCGCCCGGCGGCGCGAGACTGTCGTCGACTGTCGAGGGGATCAGCATCTCGACGATCGGCGCCTTCGACCAGCCGAACTGCTTCGCGTCGAGGAAGGCGCGGTCCATATAGTCGAGCGTCGGCGCAAGGATGATCCCCGACTGGTGATGCTCGCCCGGTTCGGGGAGGCAGGTGAACTTCGGCAGCTCGGACAGCGCGACATTCATGCGGAAGGTGCCGCTGCCCGCCTTGAAGCCCTTGATGCGGCGCGCGAAGTCCGCCGGCAGATCGCTCGCGTCCATCATCCGCTCGTAGAGCAATTTCGGCCCGACGTTTGCGATCACGCGCGCCGCGGCGATCTCCTCGCCGCCGACGAGCTTCACCCCGACCGCCTTGCCCCCGTCGACCAGCACTTTCGCGACGGGACTTTCGAGGCTGATCTCGACGCCATGGTCGCCGCAGACCTTCGCCATAATCTCGGTGATCCGGCCCATGCCGCCGACGCTATGGCCCCACGCGCCCTTCTTGCCGTTCACCTCGCCGAAGACGTGATGGAGGAGGACATAGGCACTGCCCGGCGTGTCGGGGCTCGCATAATTGCCGACCACAGCGTCGAAACCGAAGGCCGCCTTGACCGCCTCGCTTTCGAACCAGCTGCCCAACATCGTGCGCGCCGATTTGGTGAAAAGGTCGAGCACATCGCGCTGCTGTTCGAGACTGAGCCCCGCGAAGCGCCCCCCCTGCCGCGCGCCGTCGAGCAGCGTGCGCAGCCCCTCGCCGACGTTCGGCGGCACGCGCAGCGCGAGGTCGCGGAGCAATTCGGCGACATTTTCGAGCGCGTCATAATATTGCGGCAGCACCTCGGCGTCGCGCGCGCTGAACTTGCGGAACTCGGCCTGCGTGCGTTCGAGCCCGCCGCCGAGCTTGAGGTAGCCACCATCCTCCTGCGGGAGGAAATTGCTGATCGGCCGCTCGATCACGCGGTAGCCGTGATCGGCGAGCTTCATGTCGGCGATCACCTTGGGCTGGAGCAGGCTGACCGTGTAGCTCGCGACCGAATTGCGGAACCCCGGCGCGAACTCCTCGGTCACCGCGGCGCCGCCGACGACATCGCGCGCCTCGACGATGCGCACCTTCAGCCCCGCCTTCGCGAGATAGAAGGCGCAGACGAGGCCGTTGTGGCCGGCGCCGATGATCAGCGCGTCATAGGCCTTGGTCATGAAAACTCTTTCGCAAGCGGAGATTGAACATGCTGGCGTCCAAAGCCGAGGCCGAGGACGCGGCCCGGAATACGGCGAAGCAGCGGAATGCGGTCGAGCAGCCGGACCGCGAGCGGCACACGCGTGATCTCGCCGCGCAGCATCGGTTCGATGATGTTCCGGTGCGCGAAACGCTGAAGCCCCTGCATGCGCGTCGTCGGCGTCCAGCGGCGCGCCTGCACATGCGCAAGCAACGGATCGGGATCGGCGCCGGCAGCGAGCGGCGCGGCGAGGATGTTCGCCGCCGCCACCGCGTCCTGCACCGCGAGGTTGATTCCGACCCCGCCGATCGGCGACATCGCGTGCGCGGCGTCGCCGATCGCGAGCAGTCCGGGACGCGACCAGCGCGTCAGCCGGTCGAGCGCGACCGCGAGCAGCTTGACGTCCTCGAAGCTGCGGATCGCATCGATTCCGGCGGCAAGGCCGGGGACGATCGCGGCGATCTCTTCGCGAAAAGCGGCGATCCCGCGCGCCTCGATCGGCGCGAACCCGCCCTTTTCGATGACCCGCGCGCATTGCCAATAATCGCCGCGCGGAATCGCGACGACCATGCCGCCCTTGTCGATCGTGCCAAGCGCGACCTCGGACATGTCCGTCCCCGCGGGGACCGGAATGCGGAACCAGAGCACATCCATCGGCGCGCCGAGATCCTCAAGCGGCAGCTCGGCGGCGTCGCGCAGCACCGAGCGGCGCCCATCGGCGGCGATGACGAGGCGCGCGGCGAGCGTCTCGCCGGTCGCGAGCGTCACCCCGCTGACGCGGTTCGCGGTATCATAAGTGAGACGGGTCGCCTCGGTCGACATGCGTAGATCGAAGGTCGGATATTTCCGGCCCTGCCGCGCGATGAAGTCGAGCAAATCCCATTGCGGCATCATCGCGATAAAGGGCGCCGCGACCGGCAGATGCTTCATCGTCGCGATCGTATATTGGCCGCCGAGCAGATTCAGCGTCATCGTGTCGATCGCGGCGTGCGGCTCCTTCAGCAGCTCTTCGAGCAGCCCGATCTCGCGGAACAGTTCGAGCGTCGAGGGATGCACGGTGTCGCCGCGGAAATCGCGCAGGAAATCGGCGTGCTTTTCGAGCACGGCGACCTGCACCCCGGCGCGCGCGAGAAGCAACCCCGCGACCATACCGGCGGGTCCGCCGCCGACGATGATGACGGGGAGATTATTGGTCATACCACCCTCCGTTCGTGTCGAGCGAAGTCGAGACACCGTGAGGCCGTGCGCTCCCGATAGGCATCTCGACTTCGCTCGATGCGAACGGGAATATTATTGTCATGCCTTGCTCCACCCCGCCGCCGGCGGATGCTCGAGCCGCGCTTCGGGGATGATGTCGCGCATCCGCGAACAGAAATGCTTGAGGCACACTTCCTTGTCGCTGAGCGGTCCCATCGAGAATGTCTTCGACGCCATCCCCTGCTGGACGCGGGTGATCAGCGCGGTGTCCTCGGCGTTGACCTGACGGTTGATGCGCCAATTGAGGTAGCGCGCCGCCTTCATCTCGCGACGCCCATCGGGAAGCGCATAGGAGATTTCCCGGATCAGGCAGCTCGCCGGGCCGGTGGGCAGCCATTGCATGAAATCGACCTGGTCGGGATAGATGTCGAAGGCGACATTGGGCCAGAGCTTGAAATAGAGCCAGTGGCGCTGCTTCGCCTCCGGCAGATGCGGGACGGGCGGCAGCAACCGCTGATACAGGCGTTCGGACCAGTTCGGCGATGGCCGGTCGACGAGGTTGCCCCACATGCGGTCGACGCGTTCCTCGGCCTCGACGCCATAGCTTTTGCCGAACAGCCGCGTCAGGCCGGGGTGCGCGACGGGGATGTGGAGGCCGTCCGAATAATTGTCGCCGACATTCTTCCAGTTGACCTCGCGCGGGCGTAGCGTGACGCGGCCGAGCGCGCCGAGTTCCTCGAAGCGATAGGGGGCGATCTGCTCCTCATAGGGCGCCATCATCGACGCGACCGAGGGGCCGCCGTCGTCGGCGAGCCGGACGAACCAGAAGCCGCGCCAGTTTTCGGCCTCGACCGGAGCGAGCCCGGCCTTGCCCTTGTCGAGCGCCGGATAGCTCGCCGAATCGGGGACGCCGGTCAGCCGGCCGTCGAGTTCGTAAGTCCAGGCATGATAGGGGCAGACAAGCTTCTTCGCGCAGCCCGCCGCGGCGTCGACGAGGCGCGAGCCGCGGTGGCGGCAGACGTTGGTGAAGGCGCGGACATTGCGGTCGGTGCCGCGGATCAGGATGACGCTTTCGCCGATATAGTCGATGCCGTGCCAGTCGCCGGGGTTCGGGATGTCGCTGTCGTGGCACACGACCTGCCAGCTGGGGCGGAAGATGCGCTCCACCTCGACCGCGTGGAAGTCGGGGTCGCTGTAGGTCCACGCCGGCAGCGACCAGCCTTCGAGCGGGTCGATGTCGTCGAAGGTGCCGCGCAGCGTTGCCATGGTTCGATCCTTGTTATACGTATGTATAACAATATGCAGCCCGCTCGCCAAGCCTTTAGGCGCGAAAGCGCCGATGCCCGCAGGGCGGACCTGATCGAGGCGACGGCGGCGTGCCTCGCCGAACAGGGGCTGGCGGGCACCAATGTGCGCGCGATCTGCGCAAGGGCGGGCGTATCGCCGGGGCTGCTGCGCCATTATTACGGCGGCATCGACGATCTGGTCGCCGCGACCTATCAGGCGACGAGCGACCGGATGGATGCGATTTTCGCGGCCGCGGTCGAAAGCGCCGGAGCCGATCCGCGCGCGCGGCTGACCGCCTATCTGACCGCGAGCTTTCGCCCGCCGGTGACCGGTCCCGAACTGCTCGGCGCGTGGACCGCCTTCTGGGCGCTGGCGCGGAGCGACGCGCGGATGGCCGAAATCCACGCGGAAAGTTACGCGGGCTATCGCGCGCGGCTGGCGGAGCTGCTGATCGCGTGCGGCGCGCGCGACGCCGGGCGGCTCGCGATCATGCTGACCGCGATGGTCGACGGGCTGTGGCTCGAACTGTCGCTCGACGCGGGAAGCTTCGGCGCCGAGGCGGCGGCGGCGATGGTCGAGCGGGCGGTCGGGGCATTGCTGCCTCCATAAGACGCCGTGCCCCTGCGAAGGCAGGGGCCCATCTCCAGCCGTCGCATTCTTCGCAGGCGGCTGTTTGAAACGCGATCTCCGGTGATGGGCCCCTGCCTTCGCAGGGGCACGGTCTATTTCTTTATCGCCTATTTCGACAAATCCCTCAGCAGACTGTCCCAATGCGCGAGCGCGGGTTCGATCGCCGCCACGGGGACGCGCTCGTTGAGGCCGTGGGCGAAGCTGTCGTTCGCTTTCGAGAAGAGGCCCGCGACGCCGTAGCTCGGCACGCCCTGCGCGCGGAAATGATAGGAGTCGGTCGCCCCCGCGCTCATCGAGGGGATGATCGGCAGGCCCGGCGCGCGGGCATGCACCGCCTTCTTCACCGCCGCCATCACGTCGGGGCGCAGCGGCGAGGCGTCGCTGGCGCTCGCATCGGGATCGGTCTTCACCTCGATCGCGGGGTCGGCGATGACTTTCTCAAGCTCGGCGCGCACCGCTTCGACCGCAACGCCCGGAAAGATGCGGCAGTTGATGTTCGCGGTCGCGCGCTGGGGCAGCGCATTTTCGGCGTGGCCGCCCTTGACCAGCGTCGGGACGCAGGTGGTGCCGATCTGGCCGACATATTCGGGCTCGGCGCGGATCTTCGCGATCGCCGCCGCGTCGGCGGGGTTCGCGGCGAAGGCTTTCAACGCCGCGCCGATCTCGCCGCCGACCTGATCGGCGACGATCGGCATGCCGACCTTGGTCAATTCGTTCTGCTGCGGCGCGAAGCGATAGGCGCCGACCTTTTCGAGTGCGGCCGACAGCTGGACGATCGCGTTGGTATCCGACGGGCGCGAGCTGTGCCCGCCGGGATTGGTGACTTCGAGCGTGAAATCGGCATAGGTTTTTTCGCCCGCCTGCAGCCCGTAATATTGCGGCTTGCCGTCCTCGCCGATCAGCCCGCCGCCGCCGTCGCCGTTCAATGCGAATTCGGCGTTCTTATATTTGGCCGCGAGCGCGCGCGTCGTCGTCATCGAGGTTTCCTCGTCGCCCGACAAAGCCAAGATGATCGACCGCTTCGGCCTGAAGCCCTCCTTCTTGAGCGCGGCCATCGTCGCGACCATCATCGCGACGTCGAACTTGTTGTCCTCCGACCCGCGCCCGAAAATATAGCCATTTTCCTCGACCGGCACGAAGGGGTCGCGCGTCCAGTCCTTGGGATCGGCCTCGACGACGTCCATATGGCCGAGCAGCACGATCGGCTTTTGCTTCGTCGTGCCGTGGAGCGTCGCGGCGAAGGTCGCGGTCTCGCCCATCGGGGTGATTTCGATGTCGCTGTCGGCATAGCCCGCCGCCTTGAGCACGCCCGCATAATAGGCCGCGAGTTCGGGAACCTTGCCGCGGCCCTCGACGGTCGGGATCGCGACGCTGTCCTTGAGGATCTTCTTCGCCACCGCGGGATCGGCGGGCTTGGCATGGACGGGCGCCGCGGCGAGCAGGGCGGCGGAAGCAAGCAAGGCGGAAGCAAAACGCATATTATCGACCCCTTTTTGAGTTTTCTGTTCGTCCGTTCGGGCTGAGCTTGTCGAAGCCCCGTCCTTTTCCCGGCCATGCTGGAGGAAGAACGGCCCTTCGACAAGCTCAGGGCAAACGGAATTTCATACGGCCGCCTTCCACCCCTTGGGCGCGGGCGTCTTGGGCTTGTAGCGGCAGAGGTCGGCGACCGGGCAGCGCCAGCATTCGGGGGTGCGCGCCTTGCAGATGTAGCGGCCGTGGAGGATCAGCCAGTGGTGCGCGCCGACGCGGAAGGGCTGCGGGGTTTCCCTCTCCAGCTTCTTTTCGACCGCGAGCGGGGTTTTGCCGGGGGCGAGGCCGGTGCGGTTGCCGACGCGGAAGATATGGGTGTCGACCGCGAAGGTCTCCGCCCCGAAGGCGCAGTTCATCACGACATTGGCGGTCTTGCGCCCGACGCCCGGAAGCTCGACGAGCGTGTCGCGGTCGGCGGGCACTTCGCCGCCGAAGTCGCGGACGAGGATTTCGCTGAGGGCGATGACATTTTTCGCCTTCGCGTTGAACAGCCCGATCGTCTTGATATGCTGCTTGAGCCCCTCCTCGCCGAGATCGATCATTTGCTGCGGCGTCTTCACGTCGCGGAATAGCGCCCGCGTCGCCTTGTTCACGCCGACGTCGGTCGCCTGCGCCGAAAGCACCACCGCGACGAGCAGCTGATAGGTGTTGCCGAACTCCAGCTCGGTCTCGGGGCTGGGGTTGAGCTCGGCGAGACGGCGGTAGAATTCGAAAATATCGGCCTTTTTCATTTGAGGTCAAATACCGCCAAACCAATCCGGATCGATTTTGACTCTTTCGATCATTGCCGTTTCAACGCCCAGCCTATTCTCCTTCAGAAGATCGCAGAGGCGATCTCCGTCAATCAAATCGATCGCAATCGCTCCGTCGCGAGTGGCTTCGTCGGACGCTTGGCTGGTAAAATGGCCGGTCGTTATAAAAAGCCCCTTGTCCGCCCGACCCTGTAATGCGCCCCGAAAGTCCCTAATCTCCTTTGATCCGACGCTGCCTTTCCATCGTTTGCATTGGAAATAAACTTGGAACGAAACAAGGTTCACTCGCAAAACTCCAAGACCGTCTATCCCCCCGTCTCCTGATTTCCCTCTGACTTCGACCTTCGTAAATCCAGCCTCGCGAAGTAGGCGTTGCGAGAGTCGCTCAAAAGCATCGGGCGCCATGGAAACAAGCACTGCCAGAAGCTGAGATTTCCAATCTTCTGCGTTGTCTGGCTCTGACTCCGGAGTCTCTACAGCCTCCACACCGGCCAACTTAGCCGCGCTGCGCTTGGCTTTGGCACGGGCTCGCTCTTCTAAAGTTACGAGCTCATAGATTGCGCGCGTTTCCTCGATCGAGGAAATAGTCGATCCTGCTTCGGTCAGCGCCCAAACCGCTCTCGCGGAGTTCTCTAACGCGCCGCCCCGTTTCAAATAGGTCCTTGCCCAAGCGAGGTAGTAGTTCACCCTTGGGCGATTTTCGTCACGCGGCATGGAGAATGATTGTTCTTCCTCGGACACCCCTTCCAATTCGATGACCCGTTCATCAAGCTCTTGAATCGTAGCTGATCCACCCAAATCCCTCAGCGCCTCGACAGTGACCAGCATCATCCCCGGCAAATCCGGCAAGCCGTCGACCTCAATCTGGAACCGCCTCTCCATTTTCATCATAGCCCCAGCACCTGCGGCATCGTGTAGCGCCCTGGCTTCTGACGGATCAGCCACAGCGCTGCGCGCACCGCGCCGCGCGCGAAGATCATGCGGTTTTCGGCGCGGTGCGACAGCGTAATCATTTCCTCGGGCCCCGCGAAGATCACGTCATGGTCGCCCGCGACGGTGCCGCCGCGCAGGCTCGCGAAGCCGATCTTGCCGTGCCCGCGCGCGCCGGTGAGGCCGTCGCGGCCGCGTTCCGAACATTTGGCGAGGTCGATGTGGCGCCCTTCGGCAGCCGCCTCTCCGAGCAGCAGCGCGGTGCCGCTCGGCGCGTCAACCTTGTTCCTGTGGTGCATCTCGACGATCTCGATATCATATTCGGGGTCGAGCCGCGCCGCCGCCTCGCGCACCAGATGCGCGAGCAGAGTGACGCCGAGCGAGGTATTGCCCGTCTGGAGCACGGCGATATCCCTCGCGGCATCGTCGATCAGATAATGGTGGCGTTCCTCGAGCCCGGTCGTGCCGACGACGATGGGCTTCTTCGCCGCGACGCAGGCGTCGAGCGTCGCTTCGAGCGCGGCGGGCGAGGAGAAATCGACGAGCACGTCCGCCCCCGCCGCGAGCTTTGCGACATTGCCGCCGCGATCGACGCCGCAGCTGCGTTGCCCCGCCTCGGAGATGGCGGCGGAGAGCGCGACGCCCATCCGCCCTTCGCTGCCGATAATGCCGATGCTGGTCATGTTGCGTCCCCTATCCTTCGCTTCCCCCTTAGCCCTTCGCATCAAGCGAAGTCGAGATGCCCTTCCCATCGTCATTCCGGCGAAGGCCGGAATCTCGCCGGTGCGTATGGCTGAGACGGAGAGATCCCGGCCTTCGCCGGGGTGACGGTGAAGGTGCGTTGAAGCGTGCGATGCCAACGGATAGGAACGGAGTATGAGCCCCATCCAGAATATCGTCATCCTGACCGGCGCGGGCGTGTCCGCCGAGAGCGGCATCGACACCTTCCGCGACGCGGGCGGATTGTGGGAACAGCACCGCGTCGAGGATGTCGCGACCCCCGAGGCCTTTGCCCGCGATCCCGATCTGGTGCTGCGCTTTTACGACATGCGGCGCGAGGCGATCCAGACCAGGGAGCCCAATGCGGCGCACCGGGCGCTCGCGCGGCTCGACGCCGAATGGCCGGGCGAACTCCTGATCGTCACCCAGAATGTCGACGACCTCCACGAGCGCGCGGGGGCGAAGCGGTTGATCCATATGCACGGCGAGCATCTGAATGCCTGGTGTACCGCGTGCGACAATCGCGTGCCATGGACGGGGCCGCTGCTGGATCGCCCCGCGTGCAGCGCGTGCGGGATGGCCGGATACCTCCGCCCCGACATCGTCTGGTTCGGCGAGATGCCGTACCGGATGGACGAGATTTACCACGCCCTGAACCGCGCCGACCTGTTCGTGTCGATCGGCACCTCGGGCGCGGTCTATCCCGCCGCCGGTTTCGTGCGCGAGGCACGGGCGGCGGGGGCGACGACGCTCGAGCTCAATATGGAGCCGAGCCAGGGGAGTTACTGGTTCGACGAGGCGCGGCACGGGCCGGCGACGGCGCTGGTGCCGGCGTGGGTGGCGGAGATGCTGGGCGGGTGAGGGTGCGCCGTGCGATATGGCAGGGGCCTGTTTCGGCCGGAAGCGGACATAGCTGAAAAGCAAGCCCCTCCCCTTCAGGGGAGGGGTTGGGGTGGGGGCCATCGGCCTTGCGCAAGGCCGGCAGCCCCCACCCACTGCGACTAGGGTCAGGACCCATTAATTCCACGTTCGAGGTTTGAAGCGATTTTGCTCAGGGCGAGGAGAAAAGGCGCAGGAATATGAATATATTTCAAGGCTTTTCGACGAAGCCATGGGCAAAATCGGTCAAATCCCGAAGGGACGTCGAAATGGCTTCGATCTCAGGCTCGCGCGGCCTTGCGGGTAGCGATGCTACCCGCTGCACCCGCCCAAGCCCGATATCTTCGCCATTTCGACGCCTCGATCGCGGAATTAATGGGTCCTGACCCTAGGCAGCAAGCTGCCAAGTCTCGCTGCCCTCCCCTGAAGGGGAGGGCATGATTTGGATCAACGCCCGCTTTCTACCCCAAAGCTGCCCCCATCGCCGCTACCGCCGCGTCGCGAAGAAATCCCTGAGCAGCGCCGCCGCTTCCTCTTCGCCTATCCCGTCGTAGATCTCCGGCCGATGGTGGGTCGTCGGCTGCGCAAAGGTGCGCGGGCCGTGGACGACCGCGCCGCCCTTCGGATCGTCGGCGCCGTAATAGAGACGCGCGATTCGCGCGTGGGCGATCGCGCCCGCGCACATCGCGCAGGGTTCGAGCGTTACATATAGATCGCAGCTGTCCAGCCGTTCGTTGCCGAGTTTCGCGGCGGCCATGCGAATCGCGACGATTTCGGCGTGCGCGGTCGGGTCGTGCGATTCGCGCGGGCGGTTGTGCCCCTCGGCGATGACCTCGCCGTCCTTGACGATCACCGCGCCGACGGGCACTTCGCCCCATTCGGCGGCGATGCGAGCCAGATCGAGCGCGCGGCGCATCGGTTCGGGAAGCGGAAGACGGGACATGTTTCCCCGCTAATCGCTTGACGAATCTCCCGCAAGCCGATAAGCGCGCGCCTTTCCCGGCCCAACCGGTCCTTTCGGCGTCTTTGGCGCCAACCGGCACGCCGCCCAGATTTTGTGAGGAAGAAGACGATGTCGCGCATTTGCGAACTGACCGGCAAGGGCCGCCAGGTGGGCCACAATGTCAGCCACGCCAACAACAAGACCAAGCGCACCTTCCTGCCGAACCTGCAGAATGTGACCTTGCTGTCGGACGCGCTCGGCAAGGGCGTGAAGCTGCGCGTGTCGACGCACGGCCTGCGCTCGGTCGAGCATAACGGCGGTCTCGACAACTGGCTGCTCAAGGCCGGCGACGACCAGCTGTCGGCGAATGCCCGCAAGCTGAAGAAGGAAGTGACGAAGAAGCTGGCCGAAAAGGCCGCCTGACGCTCCTTCGAATCGCCGATGCAATCAGGCCGCCGGATTACCGCGCGGCCTTTTTGCTGTCCGGCCTTCTTTTGGGCGGCAGGTCCACCAGCTCGAATTGCAGCAGCAGGCTGCGCTGCCAGACGTTGAAATTATTGTCGGCGACGAGCCAGAGGAAGCTACGCCCGCCTTCGACCGAAACCGCCGCGCCTTCGTAATTTTCGGCGAGCGGTCGGGGAACGCGGCCGATCGTCCGCGCGCGAACGACCGCATTCTCCTTGATCTCGGCGGGATCGACGATCGCGACGATCGTCGTGAACATCGGATCGAAACCGAGCCGCCGGTGGACGAGCAGGATCCGCCCGTCGGGCAGCGGCGCGGCGTCGCTGACGAGCCCCCGGCCGTCCGACGCGTAGAAGAAGCGGATCGGCGCCGGGCCGGGCGCGGCGGGGTCGCCGCGATAGATCAGCCCTTCGCGCCCGCGCGGATCATCGCCGGCATCTTCCGAAAAGATGATGGTGCGCCCGTCGGCGAGCCGGACCATCGCTTCGGGACCGCGATTCGCGGGCCAGTGCGGCCGGGGCAGCTTGCGGCGCGCCTCGATCGCCGCGAGGCCGGCGCCCAGCCGCCAGATCTGGTTGATCCCCTCGAGCGCGATCCAGCTCTTGCCGCTCACCGGGTCGACGAACATCGCCTCGGCATCGACCATCGACTTGCGCGCCGGGCGCCCGTCCGGAGTGGGCAGCGGGCGGATTTCGGCATCGGAAACGCCGCCATGCGAATCGAGCGCCAACCGTGTCCAATAGCCATTGTCGCCGGCCAGCTGGAATCGGCCGGGTCCGACCCGCGCGAGCGCGGAGAAGCCGCCGAAGCGGCTGTGCGGGCTGACGAGATGCCAGCCGCGCACGAAGCGCATCATGCCCCCTTCCTCTGGCGCGAACCGCAGCGGGCGCGCGGCGGCGCTCTGGGTCAGATTCGTTTCCGGGAAACGCATGACCGCGCCGGGCATCGGCCCGAGCGCGACGAAGATCAGGGCGGCGAGGAGCAAGCGGCGCATCGCCGCGGGGTTAAAGCGGCGGCATCGGAAAGGAAAGGATCTCGGGGCGGCAAGCTGAACGGCAGCCAACAATGATGTTCAGGCTTGGCTCAATGCGAATCGGGCAGAACAGCCTCATCGACCACAGCCCCCAAGGGCCGAACGACGAAGAAGGAGAATGACGATGAAAAAGATGGTGACTCTCTCGATCGCCGCCCTGATGTCCACCGCGACGCTGGGCCTGGCAACGCCCGCCGCGGCGCAGAATGGTTATTATGACCAGGGCGGCTATTCGAGCTATTACAGCGGCTACGACCGCGACGACCGTCGCTATGACCGCCGCGACTATCGCCGCTACGACCGCCGCGATTACCGGAGCGATCGCCGCTATTACCGCGGTGACCGCCGCCATTATCGCCAGTGCGACAAGGGCACCGGCGGCACCGTGATCGGCGCGATCGCGGGCGGTCTGGCCGGTCATGAAATCGCCGGTCGCGGCGACAAGACGGTCGGCACGATCATCGGCGGCGCCGTCGGCGCCCTCGCCGGCCGCGCGATCGACAAGGGGAACGACGGCTGCCGTTAAGAGGCAGTCCCGACCCCCAATATTTCCTCTCCCCACTTTGACCCCGTCCGGCCCCGCGCCGGGCGGGGTTTTCCTTGCGGCGAGCGCCCCGGGCGGGGGCCTTGCCATGGCGGCGCCGGAGGCCTAGGTTCTCCGCCAAGTGCGCGTCGCGGTTTTGCGGTCGCGTGAGCAGACAGGTAACAATAGCCATGCGGCAAATGGCAGCGCCATCAGGGCGGTCGCCGCGGCCCGGCCCGGCGGCAAGAGGACGAAAAGCGGGCGGCGACGTGCGCCCCGAATCGCGCCCATTGCCGATCACGCGGCCGCGCAGCTATGCCGCGATCGACCTCGGCACCAACAATTGCAGATTGCTGATCGCGCGCCCGCAAAATGGCGAGCTCGTCGTCATCGACGCCTTTTCGCGCATCGTGCGGCTGGGCGAAGGGCTGCACGGCACCGGGCGGATCAGCGAGGCGGCGATGGACCGCACCGTCGCGGCGCTGGCGATCTGCGCCGACAAGCTGCGCCGCCGCCACGTCTCGCTGTCGCGCGCGGTTGCGACCGAGGCGTGCCGCCGCGCGAGCAACGGCGAGGAACTGGCCGAGCGCGTCCGCCGCGAGACCGGCATTGTGCTCGACATCATCTCGGCCGCCGAGGAAGCGAAACTGGCGGTGCTCGGCTGCCACAATCTGATGGAACCCGGCGACGGCCCGGCGCTGATCTTCGACATCGGCGGCGGCTCGACCGAGTTGATGCACGTCGAGGTCGCCGACCATGACGTCCGCATCCACGACTGGATCAGCGCGCCGTGGGGCGTCGTGTCGCTGACCGAGCACGCGCCGCTGCCCGACGACAGCCTGGCGGGCCGCCAGGCCGCCTATGCCCATATGCGCGCGGTGACGCGCGACGCCTTCGCCGCCTTCGCCGCGCGCGCCGAACGCTTCGCCGGCCAGCCGCTGCGCCTGCTCGGCACCAGCGGCACGGTGACGACGCTCGCCAGCGTCTTCCTGAACCTGCCGCGTTACGACCGGCGCGCGGTCGATGGGCTCGTCGTCCCCGCCGACGCGATGCGCGAGATCAGCCGCCGCCTCGCCGACGCGAGCATCGCCGACCGCGCCGAGATCGCGTGCATCGGCCGCGAGCGCGCCGACCTGGTCGTCGCGGGCTGCGCGATCCTCGAAAGCATCATCGACCTGTGGCCCGCGGCGCGCGTCGGCGTCGCCGACCGCGGCATCCGCGAGGGCATATTGCGCACGCTGGCGATGCAGGGCCGCGACATTCCCGTCACGCGCCGCGAGTATCGCAAATGAGCGGCGGCAAGGGCGGGAGCGCCAAAGGGTCGGGGGGGCGCGGCGGACTGCATGTGCGCGTGAAGACCGCGAAGCGGCGCAGCACCTCCTCGACGCGCTGGCTGCAACGCCAGTTGAACGATCCCTATGTCCGCCGCGCGCAGGCCGAAGGCTATCGTTCGCGCGCCGCCTACAAGCTGATCGAGCTCGACGACAAATTCGGTTTCCTCAAGAAGGCCCGCGCGGTCGTCGACCTCGGCATCACGCCGGGCGGCTGGTCGCAGGTCGTGCGCAAGACGAACCCGCGCGCGCGTGTCGCCGGGATCGACCTGCTCCACTGCGAACCGATCGAAGGCGTCGAAATCCTCGAGATGGATTTCATGGACGATGCCGCGCCCGACGCCTTGATCGAGGCGCTGGGCAGCGCCCCCGACCTCGTCATTTCGGACATGGCGGCGAACACCGTCGGCCATCCGCAGACCGACCATCTGCGCACGATCGGGCTCGCCGAAACCGCCGCAGATTTCGCCGTGCAGAATCTGCTCCCCGGCGGGACGTTCGTCGCGAAAGTGTTCGCGGGCGGCGCCGATCGCGAATTGCTGACTTTACTAAAGCGATATTTTTCAACCGTAAAGCACGCCAAGCCGCCCGCCAGCCGCAAGGGATCGCCCGAACTCTATGTTATCGCGCAAGGGTTCAAGGGCCGTCAGGATGGGGGCGAGGCGGACGCCGAATAAAGGTCGATGGGTCGAACCGGGGAGAATATTGATGGGCAAGTCGAGGCGGCCGGTAGCGGCGCTAACGCTCGCGGCTTTGATGCTGGCGTCGTGCGGCGGCGGCGACGGCGGAACGATGGGCAGCGGCCCGGTCACGGTCACCCCGACGCCGAGCCCCACGCCGACCCCGACGCCCACCTGCGCGCTCGCCTCGCGCCAGGCCTTTGCCAAGGCGGAGATCGATGAATGGTATCTGTTCCCGGGCGACGTCGCGAGCGGCGTCAACCCCGGCGACTATGGCGACGTCCAAACCTATATCGACGCGCTGGTCAAACCTGCCTTCGACCTGAACAAGGACCGGGGTTTCACCTACATCACCTCGATCGCCGAGGAGAACGCCTTCATTTCCAGAGGATCGAATGCGGGTTTCGGCATACTCTTAGCCTATGACGCCGCGAACCAGCGCATCGTGATTGCCGAAGCCTATGAAGGCACGCCGGCCTTGGCCGCGGGGATCGACCGCGGCACCGCGATCGTCGGGATCGGCACCAACAGCGGCAATGTGCGCACCGTCGCGAGCATCGTCGCGGCCGAGGGGAGACAGGGGCTGACCGATGCGCTCGGCCCGAACGACCCGGGGGTGAGCCGCGTGCTGCGCATCACCGACGCGGCGGGCACGCGCGAGGTCACCGTCACCAAGGCCGATTATGCGCTCGACCCCGTTTCGGACCGCTATGGCGCCAAGATCATCAGCGAGGGCGGGCGCCGCTATGGCTATCTGAACCTGCGCAGCTTCATCGAGCCGGCCGACAACCAGCTCACCGCCGCCTTCGCCGATTTCCGCGCGCAGGGCGTCACCGACATCATCATCGATTTCCGCTATAATGGCGGCGGCCTCGTGGCGACGGCGAATCTGATGGGCGACCTGCTCGGCCGCAATCGCAATTCGAGCGAGATCTTCTCGCAGACCCGCTTCCGCGCCGAGAAATCGGTCGAGAATGATCAACATTATTTTCCGTCGCCCGCGCGCCCCGAATCGATCGCGCCGACACGCATCGCCTTCATCGGCACCGGATCGACCGCTTCGGCGAGCGAACTGGTGATCAATTCGATGTTGCCTTATCTCGGCACCAATATGACGCTCGTCGGCAGCAACACCTATGGCAAGCCGGTCGGTCAGATCGCGCGCGACAAGCGCGAATGCGACGACCGGATGCGCGTCGTCGCCTTCGCCACCGGCAATGCAGACGGCCAGAGCGACTATTATGACGGGCTGGCGCCGAAGATCGCGAACAGCTGCGCCGCGAACGACGATCTGGCCTTCCCGCTGGGCGACCCGCGCGAGGCGTCGATCCGCGCCGCGATCGACTTCCTCGCCGGCAACGCCTGCACGACGCGGATCGCCGACGCGAATGTCCGCACGGCGTCGCGCGAGCGCCGTTTCGCCGTGGCGGCCCCGCCCGCGATGCTGGTTCCCGAGCGGCCCAGCGCGGCGCAGCGCGAATTGCCGGGGCTGTTTTAAAGATCGTCGCCCCCGCGAAGGCGGGGGCCGCTGGCAACCTTACGCAAGGCCGATAGCGGCCCCCGCCTTCGCGGGGGCGACGAAAAACACGCTCCAGACGGTGATTGACCGCCGCCCCCGAACCGGGCTATCGGCCGCGGCAAGCGACAGGTTCTCCGGTAACGGAGACGAAGAGGGAACGGGAAAACCCCGGCTGCCCCTGCAACTGTACGCGGCGAGCCATCGGCCACATGCCATTGGGACCCCGGTCCCGAGAAGGCGGCCGACCGGCGCTGACCCGCAAGCCAGGAGACCTGCCCGTCGCCGTCGTCTTTCGCGCGGACAGGGTGTGCCGGGCGGACGGGGGTGAACCCGCATGACGACAAAGCTGGCTGCGCAGGTGCGCGGGCGATGTCGTGCGTCCCCGAAGGACGACCGATCGGCCGCGCGCCTGGGCGGCATTGTCGATGGGTTTGTCCAATGTTCAAAGCGATTTTCCGAAGTTCGATCTGTCTCGCCGCCGTCGCGGCTTCCTCCACCGCCTTCGCCGATGAAGCCGCGCACGCCGTCGCCGCCGATGCCGACAGCATCATCGTCACCGCGACGCGCGCGCCGCTGACGCTGGACGAGATTCCGTCGTCGGTCGCGGTGCTCGACAAGGCGGCGATCGACCGCGCGCAGGATATCGGCGTCACCGAATTGCTGCTCCGCACCCCGGGGATCAGCGTGTCGCGCAACGGCGGTTACGGCACCTCGACCTCGCTGCGCATCCGCGGCGCCGAATCCGAGCACACGGTGACGGTGATCGACGGGGTCAAGCTCAACGATCCGTCGTCGACCGGCGGCGGCTTCAACTTCGCCAATCTGCTCGCCGGCGACATCGACCGGATCGAGGTGCTGCGCGGGCCGCAGTCGATCCTGTGGGGAAGCCAGGCGATCGGCGGCGTGATCAACATCGTCACCGCATCGCCCGAAAAGCCGCTCGAAGGCAGCTTCGATCTCGAAGCGGGATCGCGCCAGACGGTGAGCGCGCGCGCCGCGATCGGCGGCCGCACCGGCCCGCTGAGCTGGCGCCTCGGCGGCCAACGCTTCACCACCGACGGCATTTCGTCGCACGCCAAGGCGTTCGGCGGGGTCGAGCGCGACGGCTATCGCAACACCAACGTCTCGGGCCGCGCCGAGCTGGCGCTCGCCGACAATGTCAGCGCCGAGGTGCGCGGCACTTATTCGAGCGGCCGGGTCGAGTTCGACGGCTTCAACACCGACAGCAACGATGTTGGGCTGAACAAGGAGTTCGTCGGCTATGCGGGGCTGAATTTCGCCCTCGCGGGCGGGCGGTTCCGCAATCGCATCGCCTACGCCTATACCGACACCAACCGCGACAATTTCAACCCCGACCGCGAACGGCCGCAGAGCTTCGAGGCCGATGGCGAGAACAAGCGCTGGGAATATCAGGGCAGCTTCGACGTCAGCGACCGGATCACCGCGATCTTCGGGGTCGAGAATGAACGCTCGAACTTCCGCAGCCGCTCCCCTTCGGCGTCGCTCGCCACCCCGCTTCCCGATTTCGTGCGCGGCAAGGCGGAGATCACCAGCGTTTACGGCCAGCTGAGCGTCGAACCGGTCGAGGGGCTGACGCTGAACGGCGGCGTCCGTTACGACGATCATGATCGCTATGGCGGGCAGACCTTGTTCGCCGCGGGCGGCGTGTGGCGGCTGCCCTCCGGCACCGTGCTCCGCGCGAGCTATGGCGAGGGGTTCAAGGCGCCCGGCCTCTACCAGCTGTTCAGCGAATATGGGAATGTCGGGCTCGATCCCGAGGAAGCGCATGGCTGGGAAGCGGGGATCGAGCAGCATCTGTTCGGCGACAAGCTGGTCGTCGGCGCGACCTGGTTCGACCGCACGACGAAGAATCAGATCATCTTCAACAGCTGCACCGATCCCGACGATCCGCTCTGCACCGTCCTCGGCAGCAACCCGCCGGTCCCGCGTTTCGGCTATTATCTCAACGTCGCGCGCAGCGAGACGCATGGCGTCGAAGCCGCCGCCGCGCTGACGCTCGGCGGGCTGACGCTCGATGGCAATTATAGCTGGATCGTCGCCGAGGACCGCTCCGAAGGCAGCGCCAATTTCGGTAACTGGCTGCCGCGCCGTCCGCGCAACGCCGCCAATGCGTCGGCGAGCTATGCCTTCGGCTTCGGGCTCGAACTCGGCGCGGCGGTGCGCTGGTCGGGCAAGAGCTATGACAATGCGAGCAACGCCCAGCGGCTGGGCGGCTATACGCTCGTCGATCTGCGCGCCGAAGTTGCGCTGTCAGATGCGGTGAAGCTGTTCGCGCGCGCCGAGAATGTCTTCGACGAGGAGTATATGACGGCCTATCGCTACGGCTCGCTCGGCCGCAGCATCTATGCCGGCATCAGGGGGCGTTTCTGATGGCGGCGCTGTCCGGCCGCAACCCCTCGGCGCTCTGGGTGGCGCTGCTGACGGCGGCAAGCACGGCAACGACGCTCGCACTCGGCTGCGCGACGCCCTTCCCGTCGCTCGCGGCGCTCGCGGCGGTGCATATGCGCCGCCGCGACGGGCTCGCGCTGATGCTGCTCGCGTGGGCGGCGAGCCAGCTCGTCGGCTTTGTGCTGCTCGGCTACCCGAGCGACGGCAGCACGCTCGGCTGGGCGGCGGGGCTCGGCACCGCGGCGCTCGGATCGGCGCTGGCGAGCTATGCCGCGCTCGGCGCGCTCCAATACCGGTCGGTCGCGGCGCGGCTGAGCCTCGTCTATGCGGCGGGCTTCACCGCGTTCAAGGCGATCATCCTCGGCTGGGCGCTTATCCTCGGCGGGCTGCATTCGGTGATGGCGCCCGACCTCCTCGCCGAGCAATTCGTGCGGAACGCCGCGATCCTGATCGGGCTTTACGCGCTCTATCGCGCGCTCGTCGCGGCAGGCGTTCCGGCGCCGCCGCAAGCGGCGACCGCCTGATGCTGACGCGCGTCGACCCGGGGCCCGCGGTGGTGGTGTGCAACAGCTGCCGCCACAGCCGCGAGGCGCAGAGCGACGCCGAAGGCGCGCGCGGCGGCGCGCGGCTCGTCGCCGCGCTGAAGCAGCTCAAGGATGCCGAGCCGCGCTATGCCGGAATCGCGGTGCAGGAGATGGCGTGCCTCTTCGCGTGCCAGGATCATTGCACCGTCCATCTGCGCGCGCCGGACAAGATCGGCTATGTGCTCGGCCGCTTTCGCGCCGACGAGGCGTCGGCGCGCGCGATCCTCGACTATGCGGTCCTCCATGCCGCGAGCGAGCATGGCCGCGTCGCCTATGCGCTGTGGCCCGAGGGGGTCAAAGGCCATTTCATCGCGCGCGTCCCCCCGCCGGGATTTATCGCCGAATGACCAGCTTTGCTTCGATCGCCGCCTTTGAAACGACGCTCGCCGATCTTCGCGAACCCGACGCCGGTGCCGCCGCTGACGCGCGGATGCGGCAGGCGGAGCTCACCAAGCCGGCGGGATCGCTCGGCCGGCTCGAGGAAATCGCGATCTTCTTTGCGGGCTGGCAGGGCCGCGCACGGCCGCGGATCGCGCGGGCGCGGGCGGCGATCTTCGCGGGCAATCACGGCGTCGCCGTCCACGGCGTCAGCGCCTTTCCGCCGGGGGTCACCGCGCAGATGGTCGCCAATTTCGCGCGCGGCGGCGCAGCGATCAACGCCTTGTCGGAGGCGGCGGGGCTCGAACTCGCCATCGTCGCGCTCGACCTCGACCGGCCGACCGCCGATTTCACCGTCGATGCGGCGATGAGCGCGGCCGAATGCCTCGACGCGCTGAACCGCGGCGCGGCGGTGGTCGAGGCCGGTCTCGACCTGCTCGTACTCGGCGAGATGGGGATCGGCAATTCGACCGCCGCCGCCGCGCTCTGCGCGCGCAGCTTCGCAGGGAGCGTGGCGGAATGGACCGGGCCGGGCACAGGGGTCGACGGGCACGGTGTCGCGCGCAAGATCGCGGTGATCGAGCAAGCACTCGCCTTTCACTGCGACGCGCCGCGAACGGCATTCGAGACGCTGCGCCGCGTCGGCGGGCGCGAGATCGCCGCGCTCGCAGGCGCGATCCTGCGCGCGCGCCAGCTGCGCGTTCCGGTGCTGCTCGACGGCTTTATCTGCACCGCGGCGATCGCGCCGCTGGCGGCGGAGAATCCGGCGATCGTGGACCATTGCATTGCGGGCCATTGCTCGGCCGAGCCGGGGCATCGGAGGCTGCTCGCGCTGCTCGGGCTCGACCCTTTGCTGTCGCTCGACATGCGGCTGGGCGAAGGCAGCGGCGCGGCGGTCGCGGCGCATATCATACGCAGCGCGCTCGCCGCGCACGACCGGATGGCGACCTTTGCCGAAGCGGCGGTGTCGGGGTCGCTGTGAGCGGCTTCGCGCTCCATCTGCTGCGCCACGGCGCGCCCGCGACGCCGGGGCTGCTGATGGGGCGCACCGATGGGGCACCGACCGCCAACGGCATCGCCGCCTGCGCCGCGCGGGCGGAAGTGCTCGCCGTCGAGCGGCTGATCGCCTCGGACCTGCGGCGCTGCCGGGCGGCGGGCGAAGCGATCGGGCGCGCCGCGGGCCTGCCCTGCGCCGTCGATCCACGCTGGCGCGAACTCGATTTCGGCGACTGGGACGGCAAGGCGGCAAGCATGATCGACCCCGACACGCTCGGCCGCTTCTGGAACGATCCCGACGCCAACCCGCCGCCCCGCGGCGAAAGCTGGTCGACGCTGGTTCGGCGCGTCGCAGCAGCCATCAACGACCTCGCGCCCGTGCCGACGCTGGTCGTCGCCCACGGCGGCGCGATGCGCGCGGCACTGCATATCCTGTGCGGATTCGACCAGCGCCAGCTCTGGACGTTCGACCTGCCCTATGCGGCGCTGCTCTCGCTCCGCGTCTGGCCGGGCGAACCGGCGAACACGCAGATCACGGGGCTTTGCACATGAAAGGGCTCGTCGTCGCGATCCAGTTCCTGACGCGCCTGCCGACGCCGCGCATTGCAGTGTCGAGCGCGGAGTTCGCGGCGGCGATGCGCTGGTTTCCCGCGGTCGGGCTGATCGTCGGTGCGCTCGTCGCGGGGGCGGGCTGGGCGGGCGCGCGGATCGATTCGTGGACGGGCGCGCTTGCGGCGCTCGTCCTATGGGTCGCGGTCACCGGCGCGCTGCACCTCGACGGGCTCGGCGACATCGCCGATGCGAGCGGCGCGGCGCACAAGGATCGCGCGCGGCTGCTCGCGGTGCTCGGCGATCCGCATGCCGGCAGCTTCGCGGTGGTCGCGGTCGGGCTGCAGCTGATCGCCAAGCTCGTGCTGCTCCACGCGCTGATCGAGCGCGAGGCGTTCATTGCCATCGCGCTCATACCCTTCGCGGCGCGGATCGGGCCGCTGGTCTGGTCGCGCGCGCTGCCCGGCCTGCACGCGGGATTGGGCGCGCGTTTCCGCAATGCCGTGCGCCCGGTCGATTTTCTGGTCTGGAGTGGCGCCCTTGCCGCGGCGGCGTGGGTGTCGCCGTCGCTGCTGGTCGCGCCGCTGGCCTTCCTCTTCTGGGGCTGGTGGCTGCTGCGACGGATCGGCGGCATTTCGGGCGACGGTCATGGCGCGGGGATCGAGATGGGCGAAAGCCTGCTGCTTGCCGCCGCGCTGCTGTGGGCACATCTTGCATGAGCGAGCCGTGGACCTGGCACGGCGGGGGCATCGAGGCCGCGAAGCGCCATTTCGGCGGCGTCGACTGGATCGACCTGTCGACGGGCGTCAGCCCGCATCCCTGGCCGGGCGCTGCGGGCATGGCTTTCGACTGGCGGCGGTTACCCGACCCCGAAGGTCTCGCGCGGCTCGAACGCATCGCCGCCGACTATTTCGGCGTCGATCCATGCCATGTCTGCGCGGTGCCGGGCAGCGAGATCGGGCTACGCCTCGTCGGCGCGCTGATCGGCGGCGACACGCGCCATGTCGTCCCCGGCTATCGCACCCATGGCGAAACGATCGCGGGAAGCGCCCCGGCCGAATGGGCCGACGCATACATCGCGAGCGGAAACCTGATCCTCGCCAACCCCAATAACCCCGACGGTCGAAGCATCCCGGCCGATGCGGTGCGCGCACTGCTCGCTGGTCGCGAAGGCTGGCTGCTGGTCGACGAGGCCTTTGCCGATACCGACCCGGCGCGGAGCGTCGCGGCGTCGGTCGCCGACGGCCGGAGGCTGATCGTCTTCCGCTCCTTCGGCAAATTTTTCGGCCTCGCGGGGGTGCGGCTCGGCTTCGTCCTCGCCCCGCAAGCGATCGTCGCCGCGTTGCGCGCGCGGCTGGGCGCATGGCCCCTGTCCGAAGCGGCGATTGCGATCGGCGCCGCCGCCTATGCCGATGCCGGCTGGGTCGCAGCGACGCGGCGACGCCTGCCGGGCGAGGCCGCAGCGCTCGACGCGATGCTGGCGCGGCACGGCTATCGCGCGGCGGGCGCCTGCGCGCTGTTCCGGCTGATCGAAGCCGATGACAGCCGCGCCCTGTTCGAGCGGCTCGCGCGGCGCGCGATCCTCACCCGCCCCTTCGCCGAACAGCCGCGCTGGCTGCGCCTCGGCCTGCCCGCCGATACCGCCGCGCTGGATCGGCTCGACGCGGCACTGGATAATGGCTGAGCCCGTGGCGCTCGCGGCGCTTGCGCTCGACGCGGCGCTCGGCTGGCCCGATGCGCTCTATCGCCGCGTCGGCCATCCGGTCGGGCTGTTCGCGCACATCATCACCGGCTGCGAGGCGCGCTGGAACCGGGCCCGATATGGCTTTGCGAAGCGGCGCGCGCTGGGCGTGCTGACGCTCCTGATCCTGCTGCTCGTCGCGGGCGGCCTTGGCTTCGGCATCCAGCATATGCTGCTCGCGGCCTTCGGCGGCTGGGGTTGGATCGGCGTCGCGATTCTCGCCTGGCCCGCGCTCGCGCAGCGCAGTCTGTTCGACCATGTCCGCGCGGTCGGCGATCGGATCGACGCGGGCGACCTGCCCGCCGCGCGCGATGCGGTCGCGAGGATCGTCGGGCGCGACACCGCCGCGCTCGATGAAGCCGGAGTCGCGCGCGCCGCGATCGAAAGCCTCGCCGAAAGCCTTTGCGACGGCGTCGCCGCGCCGCTTTTCTGGCTACTGCTGCTCGGCTTGCCCGGCGTGTGGGCGTATAAGGCGGTCAACACCGCCGACAGTTTGATCGGCCACCGCGAGGAGCGCTGGCGTGCGTTCGGCTGGGCGGCGGCACGCACCGACGACCTCGCGAACTGGATTCCGGCGCGGGTGACGGGCGCGCTGATCTGCATCGCGGGCGGCGGCGGATGGCGCATATTGCGGCGCGACGCGCGCAAACACGCCTCGCCCAACGCGGGCTGGCCCGAGGCGGCGATGGCGGGCGCGCTGGGGCTTCGGCTCGCGGGACCGATCGCCTATGACGGCGTGATGCACGACAAGCCATGGATCGGGGACGGGACAAGCGATGCGGACGGTAGCGACATCGGCCGCGCGCTCGCCGTCTATCGGCGCGCCTGCCTGCTGCTGTGGCTGATCGCAGGGGGCGCGGCATGGCTGCGCTGATGCTGCAGGGCACGGGGTCCGACGTCGGCAAGTCGGTGCTCGTCGCCGCGCTCTGCCGCGCGCTGACCCATCGCGGGCTTCGCGTCCTTCCCTTCAAGCCGCAGAATATGTCGAACAATGCCGCGGTCACGACCGACGGCGGCGAGATCGGGCGCGCGCAGGCGCTCCAGGCGATGGCGTGCCGCGCCGAACCGCACAGCGACATGAACCCGGTGCTGCTGAAGCCGCAGGCCGACCGCACCTCGCAGCTGATCGTCCACGGCCGCGTGCGCGGGACATTGGGCAGCGGCAATTTCCGCGAAGCGCGCGGCGCGCTGATGACCGAAGTGCTCGAAAGCTATCACCGGCTGCGCAGCCGGTGCGACATCGTGATCGTCGAGGGCGCGGGCTCGCCCGCCGAGATCAATCTGCGCGCGGGCGACATCGCCAACATGGGCTTCGCGCGGGCCGCCGATGTGCCCGTCATACTGATCGGCGACATCGACCGCGGCGGGGTGATCGCGTCGATCGTCGGGACGCGCGCGGTGATCGAAGCCGAAGACGCCGCGATGATCCGCGGCTTCCTGATCAACAAGTTCCGCGGCGATCCCGCCCTGTTCGACGATGGCTATCGCGAGATCGAGCGCCGGAGCGGCTGGCGGGGACTGGGCGTCATACCGTGGCTTTCCGCCGCCGCGCGGCTGCCGAGCGAGGATGCGGTGATCCTCGAACGCCCCGCCGACCCGCGCGAGGAGCGCCGGATCATCGCCTGCCCGATCCTGCCGCGCATCTCCAATTTCGACGATCTCGATCCGCTGAAGCTCGAGCCCGGGGTCGAGGTGGTGATGGTGCCGCCGGGCCGCCCGATCCCCGCCGAGGCGGCGATGATCATCCTGCCGGGGTCAAAGGCGGTGATCGCTGACATGGCCGCGCTGCGCGCCGAGGGCTGGGACATCGACATCCGGGCGCACCACCGGCGCGGCGGGACGATCGTCGGGCTGTGCGGCGGGTATCAGATGCTCGGACGCCGGATCGCCGATCCGCTGGGGATCGAGGGCGCGCCCGCCGAGGTCGAGGGGCTCGGCCTGCTCGACGTCGAAACGGAGCTGTCGCCCGCAAAAATCCTGCGGCAAGTGGCGGGGACCGCGCTGGGCGCGCCGGTCGCGGGCTATGAGATGCACATGGGCGAAACCCGCGGCCCCGGCACCAAGCGGGCCTTCGCGATGCTCGAAGATGGCGGGCGCGACGGTGCGGTCGATCCGGCGGGCCGGGTGATCGGCTCCTATCTGCACGGGCTGTTCGCCTCACCCGCGCTGCGCCGCGCGCTGCTCGCGCGGATCGGTGTGACGGGGAATGGCCGCGACTATGCCGCCGATGTCGATGCGGCGCTCGACGCCGTCGCCGCCGAGTTCGCGCGCCACGCCGAAATCGACGCGATGCTGCGGATCGCGGGGATCGGCGCATGAGCGGGACGACGCTGTTCGTGATCGGCGGCGCGCGCTCGGGCAAGAGCCGCTATGCGCAGGCGCGCGCCGAGGCGGCCGGGGCGAAACCGGTCTTCGTCGCGACCGCCGAGGCGTTCGATAGCGAGATGCGCGAACGGATCGCGCGCCACCGCGCCGACCGCGACGCGCGCTGGACCACGGTCGAGGCGCCGCGCGAGTTGCCCGCCGCGATCGATGCTCTGAGCGGCGGCAGCGCGGTCGTGCTCGTCGATTGCCTGACGCTGTGGGTTTCGAACCTGCTGCTCGCCGACGCCGACATGGCGCGCGCGGGGAAGCAATTATGCGACGCGATCGCGCGCTTCGACGGCACGCTGATCCTCGTCGCCAACGAGGTCGGGCTGGGTATCGTCCCCGACAATGCGCTGGCGCGGCGCTTTCGCGATGCGGCGGGGCAGCTCAACCAGTCGGTCGCGGCTACGGCGACGGAGGTCGTGCTGCTGACCGCCGGGCTGCCGCTGACGCTCAAGCCGCGCTGATCGAGAGACGTCAAAACACCGCCTTCCTCGCTTATGCCGTCATCCCGGCGAAGGCCGGGTTCTCACCGTTTCAGTCTGACGCACCGGCGAGATCCCGGCTTTCGCCGGGATGACGATTCGATCAAGGATGGCTCAGGCTTATGGATCAGATGTCCGCGATTCCAGCCGCCAAAACATGCTGAACGGCATGTTTACCAGGACCGTGAAGCAGATTCTCACACCGGCGCGGCAAATCGAGCGGCATGAGCAAGTCCGCCCATTCTGTTGCCGGCGAGTCGCGATGGCTTCCTGTCACGGTGGCGCTGGCCGCCATGGCGCTGACGCCGACGGCCGCCCATGGCGCGTCGAAGCTGGTCAACGCGAAGTCGGTGACGGGCGGCAAGGCGGCGTGCGCCGTCGCCGCGCGCGCTGCGGCGCCCGCCGACATCTCCCGCGCCATTTTGGGCGGTGCGCCGAGCGCGCTCGACCGCATCCGGGCCGAGCAGGCGGCCGCCGCGCCGGTCGCCGCAGACCCCGCCCGCCCGCACGTCCGGCAAGCTCTCGAGCCTGCAAGCCGGGGCGCCAGCTCTTTCGCGCTGCCCCCGGCCGATTGCGGCGCGTCCTCGCTCTTCGCCCCGCTCGCCGCAACCGACGCGGATGCCGAACTCGGCACGCGCGCGATTCCGGTCAGGCGGACGCGCTTCGATGCTCGCTGGGACCGCGTGCGCGCCGCCGCACCCGCGGGGCTGATGCAAAGCAGGCTGCGCCGCGCGAACGCCTCGCCGGGGCTCGGCGAGCGCGAATTGCTCGCGCGCGTCAACCAGTGGGTCAATCGCGAGATCGCCTATGTCGGCGACGACCGCAATTACCGCCAGCGCGATTATTGGGCGACCGCTGAACAGACGATCGCGCGCGGCAAGGGCGATTGCGAGGATTTCGCGATCCTCAAGATGCAGATGCTGCGCGCCGCGGGGGTCGATGCCGAGCGGATGAAGCTGGTGCTGCTCCGCGACCTCGCCGCCAACGCCGACCATGCCTTTCTGCTCGTCGAGACCGGCGCCGGCAAGCTGGTGCTCGATAATGTGACCGACCGGCTTTATGACGGCAGCCAGGCCAATGCGGTGCGCCCGGTGCTGTCGTTCAGCGGCAACCGGCGCTGGGTGCATGCCTATCGCGGCGCGCAGCCGCCGCTGAACCTCGCGGCGATTTCGGCGTCGCAAAAAACCTATACGCTCGCGCTCAACGATCAGCGTTCGGTGAGCGCCGATCCGCTGACCTTCAAGACCGGTTTCAGCAAATAGCTCAGCACCGATTTCTTGCCGGTCACGATCTCGACATCGCATAGCATGCCGGGGGTGATCGGCAGACGGCGGCCATTCGAGGTCAGATAGGCGTTCGTCGTTTCGACGACGACGGTGAAATAGGCCTGCCGCTCGACCTCGTCATAGATGCTGTCGGCCGAGACGCGGACGACCTTGCCGTTGAGACCGCCATAGATGGAGAAGTCGTAGGCGGTGACCTTGACATTCGCGGGGTCGCCGACCTTGATGAAGGCGATGTCGCGCGGAGTGACGCGCGTTTCGATGAGCAATTTGTCGCCCAAGGGCACGATCTGCATGATCTGTTCGCCCGCATTCACATAGCCGCCGAGCGTATTGACGAGCAGGTCGTTGACGACGCCGCGCGCCGGCGAGCGAATCTCGGAGCGCGCGAGCCGGCCTTCGGCGCCGCGGATCGTCTCCTCGTTGACCGCCATCTTCGTCCTCAGCTGGCTGCGTTCGTTGAGCGCCTCCTGCTGGAAGTCGAAGCGCGCACGCTGCACCTCGGCGCCCGCCTCGCGCACCGCGGCCTGCGAGCGCGAGATCGCCTGGCGCGCGGCGGCGAGGCGGCCCTGGATGTCGACCACCTCGCGCTGCGCGCCGAGCAATTCGGTCTGCGGCACGACGCCCTTCGCGGCGAGCGGTTCGAGCATCGCGACCTGTTCGCGCGCGAGGCGCAGGCTCGTTTCGAGCGACGCGGCGGTCGCCTGCGCCTCCGCCATGTCGCGGCGGCGCTGCTCGACGCTGGCCGAGAGCGCGGCGAGCTGGCTTTGCAGCGACGCGCGCCGCACCTCGGCGAGCCGCGCCTCTTCGCCGCAGTTCGTCCCCGTGCAGCCCGCGCCCGCGCCGCCCTCGCCCGCGAGGCGCGCCGCGCGCTGCGCGAGGCGGGCGTTTTCGGTTTCGAGCTGGCCGAGTTCGGACTGCGAGGTCGTGTTGTCGAGGCGGACGAGCAGTTGCCCCTTGTTCACCGTCTGCCCCGATCGGACGAGGATCTCGCGGATCGTCGAGGGTTCGGCCGACTGGATGATCTGCACCTTCGACGAGGGGATCACCCGCCCCTGCCCGCGCGACACTTCGTCGACGCGCGCGATGCTCGCCCAGAGCAGGAAGAGGACGAGTCCGGCGGCCGACGCCACCATGATCTGCTCACTGCCGCGCAGGCGCTGCCAAAATGTCACGATTTTCATATCATTGTCCGGGCTGCGGTTCGGGCGCCGCCGCAGCGCCCTGCCGGTCGGTCAGGCTGTCGAAGCGCGATGCGCCCTGCACCGGGTCGGGGATGTTGGGAACCCAGCCCTTGGTCACGTCGATGCGCCCGCCGACATCGTTGTCGGCGCGGTGGTCGGTCGGGTCGCGCGGCGGCGCGACCGCGACCACTTCGCCGGGCAGCGTTTCGGCGGCTGCCGCGCCGCCTTGATAAAGTCGGCTGAAGGCGGGGATAAATTCGGCGCCCGCATAGGCGTCCGAAAAGGCGCGCGGCTTGCCCCACGATCCCGGCCAGCGATAGAAGATATGCGCGCCGATCTGTTCGATCTTGGTAAGCCGGGGCGCCCAGCGCGGGAGGACATAATCGGCGTGATAATGCGTCGCCATGCCGACGCCCGCCGCGACATGGCCCGACAAGGCCGCGCGCGCGATCTCGGCCGAGCGGCGCCACAAGGCGGGCACCGGCGGGCGGCGCATCGAGCCGTCGCAGGCGAAGCTGAACTGGCAGCCCGGGCGCGAACTGCCCTGATAGATGACGCCGCAGACGGTGTCGGGATAGGCGGGGTGGCGCATCCGGTTGAGGATGACCTGCGCGACCGCAGCCTTGCCCGCGTCGGATTCGGTCGCCGCCTCATAATAGATCGCCTGCGTCAGGCAGCGTTGCGCATTGGTCGATTGCGCCAGCGAAATCACCGGCATGACGAACGGCCGCGCCGCCTCGACCGGCAGCGTCGAAACGGGGAGCAGCGCGTTGCGCGCGACCGCGTCGGCGCCCTCGGCCACCGGGGCGATCGCATCGGTTCCGGTTTCGGCGATCAGCTTCGCGATCGCCTTTTGCTTCGCGGCCCTTGTCGTTGCGACCGGGTCGGCGGTCCAATCGGCAACGACGCCCTCGACAAAGCGCGACAGGCGATCGTTCGACGAGGCGAACAGGATCGCCGCGGCGAAGAGCGCGAGGCCGAGCAGGACGAGCTTCAGGCTTTTTGACGAACGCTGCCAGTCTTCGCCCCAGGGGGCCTCGACCTGCGCGGCGCCGTCACGTCCGATATGGAGTTCGGGGATCATGATGCCGGTTCCTTCGTCGACCGCGCGAGGATTTCGGCGCGCGGGCCGTCGGCGACGATGCGCCCGCCGTCGATGACGATGATGCGGTCGCACATCTGGAGGATCGCTTCGCGGTGGGTGGCGATGATCAGCGTCTGCGATTTCGCGACCGCGCGGTCGAGCGCCTCGATGAACAGCCGCTCGCTCTGCGTGTCCATCGCGCCGGTCGGCTCGTCGAGGAAGAGCAGCCGCGAAGGCGAAGCGAGCGCGCGGGCGATAGTGAGGAAGCCGCGCTGGCCGCCCGAGAGCTGCCCGCCGCGCTCGCCCGCGCCGCGGTCGAGCCCCGTCTCGTCGCGCCCCATGAAGCGGTCGGCGCCGATCGACTGGAGGGTCGCGAGCAGTTCGGCGTCGCTCGCCCCCGGCGCGCAATATTGCATATTCTGCTTGATCGAGCCGCTGAACAGCACCGCGTCCTGCCCGACGAAACGGAATTGCGAGCGCAGATAGATCGGCGAATGCTGGCGGCTGTCGAGCCCGTCGATGAAGATATTGCCCGCCTCGGGCGCGTAGAGCCCGCAGAGCAGTCGCCCGAGCGTCGACTTGCCCGACGCGACGCGGCCGACGACCGCGATCCGCTCGCCCGCATCGATCTTGAGGTCGATGCGGGTGAGCGACGGCGCCGCGGCGCCCGGATAGGTGAAGCACAGCCCCTCGACCGCGACGTCGCCCTTGTCGATGGTGAGATTGAGCGCGCTGCTGCCCATGCGGCGTTCGTCGCCGGCCTCGATCATCTGCTGGATGCTCGCCATCGTCGTCACCGCCTGCCGCCCGCGCGTCATCAGGAAGGCGAGCTGGCCGACGGGCGCCATCGAGCGGCCCGCGAGCATGACGATCGCGATGATCGCGCCCATCGAAATCTTGCCGGCATCGAACAGGTAGAAGCCGCCGACGACGAGCGCGAGGCTGGAGAATTGCTGGCCGAGCGTCGCGAGATTGATCGCGGCGGCGCCCGTCCGCCGCATCGTCGCCTGCGTCCGCGCGCTGGTGTCGACCATCCGGCGCCACTGGCCGAGCACCTGCCCCTCGGCGGCGCAGCTCTTCACCGTTTCGGCGCCGCCGATCGCCTCGACGAGCATCGCGTGCTGGATGCTCATGTCGGCCTGATTGTCGAGCGAGGCCTGCAACATGCGCCGCTGGAGAAAGAAGCCCGCGACGCCCATCACCGCGATGATCGCGAGCGGAACGAGCGCGAGCCAGCCCGCGAGCAGCGCGATCATCAGCACGAACAGGAAGAGGAAGGCGAGATCGACGATCAGCACGATCGTCGTCGAGGCGAAGAAGTCGCGCACGCTTTCGAACTCGGACACGCGGCGCGCGAGCATGCCGGTGCTGCCGCGCCGGTCGGCGAGCGGCATGTTGAGCACTTTCGAGAAGATCTTCTCGGACAATTTGACGTCGAGGTCGCGGCCGAGATCGTCGAGCAGGGTCGCGCGCGCGAGGCGCAGCGTGAATTCGACCGCGAAGGCGAGCAACGCGCCGATCGCAAGCACCCACAGGCTCGACACCGCCTTGTTCGGGATGACGCGGTCATAGACGTTCATCGTGAACAAAGGCAGCGCGAAGCCGAGCAGGTTGATCATCAGCGCCGCGCCGAGCACGGGGTAGAAGGAGCGGCGCATCCGCCGTATCTCGCCCCAGAACCAATGGCGTTTCGCAGTCTCGTCCCACGGCCGTTCCTCGGCGCGGATCGCGGTGGGATCGGCGGCGACCGCGACCGCCTGTCCGGCATAACCCTCCTCGACCGACGCTTCGTCGGCCCAGAAAGGCGTGGCGGCACCCGGCTCCCAGACGAGATATTGCGCGTCCTTCGCCTCGATCAGCACCGCGCAACTGCCATCGGTGCGGCGGACGATCGCGGGCAGCTCGCGCGCGAGGCCGCGGACCTTGCGCGCATGGAGCCGCTCATTGTTGATGAAGCAGAGGTCGAGCGCGGCCTCGGCCTGATGAAAGGGGAGGAAACCGCGTTCGTCGCGCGCGAGCGCCGACAGCGCGCCGCGCTGGAAATTCTGGCCGAAATACTGCGCAACAAAGAGGATGCAGGCGATCAGCGGATCGCCCGGTGCCTCTTTACCGATACGCGCAATCGAGGATTGACCCTGTAGCATATTCAATTTTTCTGTTTGGAATCAATCCACTGATATTATTGCGGGTAACGGCGGCGCTGGAGTTCGGCGGGCGCCGGCGGGCCGTAGCCGACCTCTTCGCGCGCATAGACGCGGCGCGATTCGGGCGCGGTCAGGTTGAAGGCGTCGAGCAGATTATTGGTCGAGGCGAGGATCTGATAGACCGCGAACATCTCCGAAAAGCGCGCGGTTTCGGCGCGGACCTGGACGTTGAAGCGCGTGTTCTGCGCGTCGAGCACGTCGAGCAGCGAGCGGCGGCCGACCGAAAACTGGTCGCGATAGGAGAGCAGCAGCTCGTCGGTCGCCTTGCTCTGGTCGACGAGGTCGCGGAACACCGCGGTCTGCGTTTCGCGGGCGTTCCACGCGCGGCGCGTGTCCGCCTCGGCATTGCGTTCGGCCTCGTGCAGGCGGAAGCGGCTCTCGCTCGCGCGGCGCACCATCTCCTGATATTTGGCGCGGTTGATCCCGCCGTCGAAAATATCCCAGCGCAGCACGACGCGGCCGAGCAGGTCGTTCGTCTCGCCGCGGAAGGCATCGATGTCGTCGCCGATCCGGCCCGACAGTTCGAGGCCGATCGTCGGCGCGAAATCGCCCTTCGCCTTCTTCGCCTCGGCGTTGGCGGCATCGACGTCGGCCTGCGCCTCGAGCACCTTCGGGTGCCGCGCGCGGGTGAGGCCGACGGCTTCGCTGAGGCTGACGGGCAGCTTTTCGGCCATCGCCGGCGGCATCTGCACCTCGTCGACCTGAAGCCCGCTCAGCGCGAGCAGCTCGATCTTCGCATTCTGCAGCGCCTCCTTCGCTTCGCTCACCCGCACGCTCGCCGCCTTGGCGCGTTCCTGCGCCTGCTGGAGGTCGGCGATGCTGATCGAGCCCGCGCTCACCCCGCTCGACAGGTCGGAGACGAGGCTGTTGTGGAAGGTCATATTGTCTTCGGCGGCGGCGACGACGCGCTGCTGGAGCAGCACGTCGAGATATTGCCGCGCGCTTTGCAGCGCGATGAATTCGGAGCGTTCGACGACGCGCAACGCGGCACCGTCGACGCGCGCCGCCTGACGCAGTTTCTCGCCGCGGCGGCGCCCGAAATCGATCAGCGTCTGTTCGGCGCGAATGCCCGCTTCGAGCGGATAGAGTTCGTCGTTGGCGATGCCGAGCGCGCGGCGGGTCGAATTTTCGAGCCGCCGGACCCCCGCCGACATTTCCAGCGTGACGCGCGGCAGATAGAGGCCCTTCGCCTGTTCGAGCTCGAACTCGATCGCCTGCTTGTTCATTTCGGCCTGATGGATCTGCGGGTTCGAATCGATCGCGACCGCCATGACATTCTGCATGCTGGTCGGTTCGGCCGCGGCCGAGGCGGCGAAACAGGCCATGGCGAGCGCCGAAACGAGACCGGCGAGCTTGTGTTGCGCTTTCATCACTGTTCCCCCATCGCGTTGACTTCGACCTCGACGCGCCGGTTTTCGGGCGTCCGCTCGCCGTCGAGCGTCTGGACGCGCGGCTGGCGCTCGCCCATTCCCGACACGGCGATCGCGCCCGCCGGGATGCCCGCGCCGCCCATCATGTCGGCGATCACATGCGCGCGGCGCAGCGCGAGGCCGTCGTTATAGCGATCGGGGCCCGAGCGGTCGGTGTGGCCGACGACGGTGAAGCTCCGCCAGCCGCAGCGGGTGCGATTCTCCGCCATGAAGGCGACCGATTGCGCCGCATCGGCGGGCGCGACGGTCGAATCCCAGTCGAAATAGAAGGTCGAAGCGACCTCGGGCGGGCAGTTTTCGGTGCTCGGCGGCGGCGGGGGCACCAGCGGCGCTTCGGCGGGCGGCGCCGGCTGGCGCGTCATCATGCCATAGGCGAAGTCGCAGCGGCGCAGGCTTTCGGCGTCCTTGCTGTTCGATTTCAGGAAACCCAGCGCGATGCCGCACTGGGCCTTCGCCTCCGACGCCCAGGCGTAGCCATTGCTGTCCGCCGCGGCGACCTTGGGGTCGACCGTCATCGCGAGCGCCGCGTCGTAGCGGCTCCGCACCTCGGTCCTGAGCTCGCCGATCGGCCGATCGGCGAGCGCCTGCGCCATCGCGCCGTCCGGCTGAGCAAGCAGAAACGCCGCCAGCGCCCCCGCCATCCCCCTCGTCATCCAATGTCCCGGTTGATGTGCCATGGTCTCATCGCCCTCCCACTAGGTCTTTCTGGTCCGAAAAATGCGCCGGTCAGGCCGTCGCCAATTGCTGAAGCTCGTGCTCGATCGCCTGATGCGGGACGATCGCCGCGTCGGGCATCACGCGCTGATCGAGGAACTGCGCGAGATCGAAGGCGGGTGCCTCGGCCGCTTGTGCGGCCGCGCCGCCCGCAACGGCGTCGATCAGCTGGTCGACCGCATTGCTCGCTTCGACCGCATCGGCGAGCACGGCGGTTACGGCCGGATCGTGCGTGGCGGCATCGGCGGCGACGGCTTCGGCCGGCAGCGCGGCGAGCGCGAGCAGCCCGTCCATCACGCCCTGATCCGGCGCCGCATGCTCCGCAATCTGGTCGAACAGCGCGTCCGCACCACCCTCGTCGCGGTCGTCGGCCCCCGCATCGGTGCGCCAGTCGCCCCGAGCCTCGTCGATCGAAGCGGGCGCCGGATCGCCGGACTCCGACGCGGTCGAGGGTGCAGGCAGCGCCGCCTTCGTCGGTTCGGATGCCGCTGCGCCCGCGATGTGCGCCGTGGCCGCGTCCGAAATCCCGGCCGCCGCGACGGCGCCGCTTCCCTCGGCCGTATCGACGGCGATCGGATTTTCGCTCACCGTTCTGCTCAGGGCCGGATCATCCTGCTGCGCGTCGTGGACCATCGCGACCAGCGACGCGGCCACCAGCGAGCTCGTCAGCGCCTGCGTGCCCGCCGTCCGTTCGGCGTCGTGCGCCGCGCGCGGGGTGATGAACGACACGTCGCCGACCGCGCCGCGGCTGCCGTCGGTGCGCGTGAAGCTCGCCTCGCCATGGACGATCACCTCGCCGTCGCCCGCGACATAGGCCTGGCCGTCCGAAGTCAGCGCGATGCTGACGATGCCGAGGTCCGCGAGCGAGCGGAACTCGCCCGCGTCGGTGACGCCGTCGCCGTTCGCATCCTGCCACACGCCAAAGCGGGCGAATTCGGCGTCGGCGGCGCTGAGCGTGCCATCGCCATTGCTGTCATATTGCAGCCGCAGCCCTTCGAGGTCGGTCGAGCCGGCAACCGAAAAGCTGGTCTCTCCGCCGTCATTGGCGATGCCGTCGCCATTGGCGTCGCGGACGAGGATGCCGTCGCCGCGCCCGGCCCACGACGTCGCCTCGCGTATGCCGTCGCCGTCATGGTCGAAGGCGGCGCCCGCCGCGGACGACACGAAATCGAGCCCGTCGCCGCCGAGGTCGAGCGTCACCGGCGTGACGCGCGTGCCGATCAGCGTGTTCAAATTGGTGATCGCCACGCCCTGCAGTTCGACGAGGATGTCGTTCGCCGGGTCGGGATTGGTCCCGACCTGCTGATAGACGAAGGTCCGCGTGCCCGCGACGAAAGCAACGGTCGTTCCCGCGGGGCCGATGTCGTTGCGCTGCAGATAATCGACCGCCGCCGCGACGCGCGCATCGCTCGACAAGTCGAGCGCCGCCGAGAAGCTGTTGTTGTCGTCGAACGTGATCACGCCGTCGGTGACCGAATGCGACCGGATCCGTTCGCCATCGACCCTCAAATCCGAATTGTCGCCATCGACCGTCCCGTTTCCGGCGGCGACCGGGGTGCCGGGCAGGTTCAATATGTCGGTCGCCAGATCGAAATCGGTGATCACATCGTGCCCGGTGATCGTCCCGCCATTCCCGCTGCCGCCCAGCGTCGGCCGGCTGTCGCCCGCATTGAACAGATAGGTATCGGCTCCCGCGCCGCCGGTCATGACGTCGCGCCCCGTGCCGCCGGCGATCAGGTCGTCGCCGGCTCCCGCGTTGATCGTATCATTGCCTTCCTGACCGAGGATGACGTCGTTTCCGCCGCCGGCGTCGATCGTGTCATTGCCGCCCGTCCGGCCGCTTTCCTGTGCCAGCTCGGCGTAATTGGCGCGGATATAGGCGATCGTGTCCTGACGATTCCAGTCGGCGCCATTGCCGGCGGGATCGATCGCTTCGGCGTTCACCCGGCCTTCGAGCGTCTGGAACACCGCCCAGCCCGATCCCGGCGCCAGGTTCACGCCGAGATCGGCAGCGAGCGTGTCAGTATAGAGCACGTCGCCGAAAATGACGTCGGCGCCCTCGCCTCCGGTGATCGTGTCGGCTCCGGCCGCGGCGAGGTCGGTCGAGCCGCCGAGCACCTGAAGCACCGCCGCGAGCTGTTCGGCCGACGTCGCGTTGGTCGCGCTGCCGGTTCCGCCCGAAGCATTGCCGTCCTCGACATTGCTCAGGCGGGCGAGCAGCGTCGAATTGACGTTGACCCCGACCGCATCGATCGAATAGCCCGTCGCGAGGATCTGCTGCGGCTCGTTCGTGCCGTCGAAACCGAGTATCTGGTCCATCGAATCCTGGACGTTGTCGGGGTCGCTGTCGCTGCCGTTGCCGCCGTTGTTCCAATAGGTCGGGCTGCCGTCCGAGACGAAGACGACTTTGTTGACGTCGGCGCCCGCGATGCCGTTGCCGCCGTTGATCCAGCTCAGCGCGTCCTGCAGCCCGTCTTCATAGTTGGTGCCGCCGTAAGCGACCATGTCGTTGACGGCATCCTTCGCGTCATCGACCTCGCCCGTCTGGACAACGCCGTTCACGATCAGGTCGAACGTCCCGAGATTTGTGCCGTTCGTATCGAAATCGACGATCGTGATGCGCACATCCTTCGCGCCCGATTGCGACAGGCTGTCGATCAGCGCGTTGACGCCGTTCTTGAGCGCCTGCATCCGCGAAATGGTGCCGCTGCCGAAGTCGATCTGGGTCGTCATGCTGCCCGAGCTGTCGAGCACGAGCACGACATTCGCCTGCTGCCCCTCGGTGATCGTCACCGAACCGGGATCGCCGACGAGCGTGTCGTCGAACGCGCCGCCCGCGATCGCTCCGTCGGCCAACCCTTGGGGATTGGCGACGACATGGTCGGTCGTCTCGCCGGCGACGTCGCCGGTCGCCGATCCGATGACGAGCAAAGGCGGGGCGGTGGTGATCGCGAGCGAGCCCGGCGCCGTGTCGCCGTCGCCATCGACGATCGTCACCGGGACGTTGAAATTCACCGGATCCTCGGTCTGCACCACCGCGCCGAAATCGCCGATCTTGAACGTGTTGCCGCCGGCGTGGTGGAATTCGATGCTGTTGTAGCCGTCGGCGGTGAAGCCCGCGAGGCGCGTGTTGTCGACGACTCCCGCGACGGTCGCTTCGCCGCCGCTGAAACTGACCGTATAGCTTTGCCCGCCGACATTATAGGTGCCCGCCGCGGTCACGATCAGCGTCGCGCCGTTGAAGCTGATCGCCACCCCGGTGATGCTGTCCTTGACCCCGTCGCCGACGTCATTATCGCTGTCGAGATCGTCGCGCGCGACGATGCGGACGCTGCTGCTGCCAGTGATGTTCGAAAAGCTCGCCGACGCCCCGTTCGCCGAATAATGCGAATCGAAGGCGTGGTTCTGATTGGCCGGTGTGGCATAGTTGCCATTGACCGGATTTCCGGTGAGATCGACCACGAAATCGACGCGCACGGCTTCGCCCGAGCCGACGCTATTGCCGCCCGAAACGCCGAATGTGTTATCGTTCGAGTTGATCGTGCCGCCATCGGCTCCGCTGATCATCGGAGTGACGAGTATGTCCGGGCTATTGTTGTCGCCCGGCTTCACGAAGCCAACCCAGGCCGTATTGCCGCCGACGGGATCATAGCCGCCGTCGTCGAAATCGACCGTCGCAGTCGAATCGAGCTTCTCGACCATCTCGACCTGATATTGGTCGGCATGGCCTGCCGGTTGCAGGCGGATGATGAAGACGTCGTCGCCGTTCGGCTTTTCGGCGGTGAGGACGGTGCCGTCCGGCGAAATGCCGTAGCTCAGCGCCTGGCCGCCCGAAGTGAGGTTCTGGCTTTCGAGCGCGGCGATCGTCGCAGCGGTGAAGATGACGCTGCCCGGCCCGTCGCCGCCATAATTATTGTCGACGTCGAGATCGGCATCGAGCGCCTGATAGACCGACGATCCGGGCGCGTTGATCAGCGCCGCCGCCAGCGGCGCGATCGCGACGGGCGAATCATCCTCAAGCCCGATCGTCAGCGCACTCGCGTTGGTGACCGTCGCCGTGCCGTCGAAGACGCTGACCGGCACGACGAGCGACAGCGCGTCCTCCTGCGTCGTGTCGGGATGGTCGATCGGCCCGAGCAGCGAGACGGTGAAATTGCCGCCGTTGTCGATCGCAACGCTGATCACCGTCTCGGTCCCGGCCTTGCCCAGCAGCAATTGCGGGTTGGTCGTGTCCCATAGGATCGGCACACCGCCCGAGGAGAGCGCCGTCGCGGGCGCGCCGAGCGACAGCATCAGCGCGTCGCCATCAACGTCGCCGACCGCGATGGTGCCGGTGCGGACGGTGAGATCGGTCGTATCGATCGTTCCGGCATTATCGGGGAAGCCGCCCGCCAGCCCCTCGTCCGACACGGCGGTCGTCGCCGATCCGATCACCGGCAGGTCGTTCGTGCCGTCGATCCGGATCGTCAGCGTCGTTGTCGAGGTGTCGCCGTCGCCGTCGGTGATCGTATAGGTGAAGGTCTCGGTCAGCGTCTCGCCGACGCCGAGCGCCTGCACCGCCGCATTGCCGTTGTCGAGCGTATAGGTGTAGCCGCCGCCCGCGTTCAGCGTCAGCGAGCCATAGCTGCCGGCCAGTGCCGCGCCGACATTCCCCGTCACGGCCGTCGCCGATGTCCCTGCCGCGACGCCGGTCACACTCGCGCCATCGGCGCCAGCTGTGTCGGCGCTGCCCGGCGCGTTGGTGGTTCCGACGCCGGTGATGACATTGCCCGTCGCGTCGCCGGCATCCTCGGCCACCGCATCACTGTCGGGGCGCGCGGTCGGCACGTCGTCGATGATCGCGATCGACAGAAGGCTGTCGACATTGTCGCCGTCGGTGTCGGTGAGCTCGACGGGGAAATCCTCGAACAGGCTGTTCTCGCCCTGGACGCTCGCATGCGTTTCGGCCGCGGTCAGCGTATAGCTGTAGCTGACCTCGCCGGTCGCGGCGTTGTAGGCCGTGATGTTCAGCATATTGCCGAGCGGCGTGGGGATCGCCGCGGGCGTGAAGACGCCGTTGTTGACCACCTGTACGCCGTGGATCGACAGATTGGCGACGCCGTCGGGCGCCGAGATATTGAAGCTACCCGTCGTGGTCAGCGATTCCTTGGTCGTGTCCGACCCGGCGGGCAGGTCGTCCTCGTCCACCGTCGCGTCGCCGCCGTCCAGCTTGGGCGTCAGATTGGTGATCGTCACCCCGTCGTCGGTGCCGGTCAGCGTGATCGTCAGCGTCGCGGGATCGCTGTCCCCGTCCTTGTCGGTGAGCGTATAGGTGAAGATATCGGTCAGCGTCGCCCCAGGGGCGAGCGCGTCGATGGCGGCCTGTCCGGCGGGGGTCAGCATATAGGTCTGGGTTCCGTCGGGATTGACGGTGATCGTGCCGTAGCTGCCGGTCAGGCTGGTGAAGCTGCGGCTGCCGAAGCCATCGGCGCCGTTGTTGTCGTTGGTGTCGACATCGAAGGTGACGAAGCTCGGACCGCCTTCGGTCAGCCCCGCGCTATCGTCCTCCGCCACCGGCGCGTCGTCCCGGAAGACGAGGTTCTGGCCGATATTCGCCGTTGCCGCCGCCGTGTCGCCGTCGCCGTCGGTGACCGTCGCGGTCAGGGTGATCAGGTTGTCGGCAACCAGACCCGTCGGCTGATCGGCCCCGCTGTCGGGCGCATGGACCACGGCGCGGATCTGGTCGAGCGTGACCGTCCCGTTCGCCGCGACGCTGAGCGTGAAGACAAGCGCGTCCGACATCGCGGTCCGCCCCTCGACCACGCCGCCGACGACGCTGAGGACGACGGCTTCGTTGGTGGCGGTGTCGAGCAGCCCCGTCGCCCCGGCGTTGATGCCGAGCGCATAGGTCGTCGCATTCGCCGCCGCGGCGCCGTCGGCGCCGAACACCGGCGTGAACACCGAAGCGAAGCTGGCCTGCGCATCGGTGCCGAGCGCGGTTTCATCGACTGTCAGGACCGGCTGCGCGCCGCCTGCGGTCACCGTCGGCGCATCGTCGTCAAAGGCAATTTCGAGCGTGCCGTTCGCAGGCGACCCGTCGCTGTCGGTGACGGTGAAGGTCAGCGTCGCGGTGGCGTCATTCTCGTCGCCGCCGCCGGCGTGCAGGACATTGTCGAGCAATGTCACCTTATAGGCGCCCACCGCGCTGTCGGTCACTTCGACGGTGAACAGGGGGCCGCGCGGTCCCGTACCGGTCAGCGTGCCGGTGCCCGCGTTCCAGGCGAGCTGGACCGATTCCTGACCGACATTGACGAACAGCCCGTCCATCGCGGCGAAATCGACCGAACCCGCGCCGTCGCCCCCGAAATCGAGGTTCAGCAGGCCGCTGAAGGTCGCCTGATCATTATCGCCATCGCTGTCCGCATCGGGCAGGTCGCCCGCGGTGCTCGCGGGATTGCCTCCGGCGAGCGCATCGTCGTCGACCGACGCCTGCGTCGTGCCCGCGGTCGGGGCATTGGCGTCGGTGATCGTGAAAGCGATCGGCGCACTCGATGTGTCGTTATCGCCGTCGGTGACCGTATAGGTCGCCGAGGCGCTCCCCGTCCCCGGCACCGCGGCATCGGCGGTGAAGCTGTAGCTGCCGTCGGCCTTTACCTTGATCGTGCCGTCGCCGATGTCGATGGTCTGCGAAAAGCCGTCGCCGCCGAATATCAGCGTCGTGCCGTTGATCGCCGTGACGCTCGCGCCGTCGGCGCCCTCGACGAAATCGAGCGTACCGGTGACGGTCGCGCCCTCGGCGACATTCTGGTTGGGCTCGGGCGAAGCCGCCGGCACGTCATCGATGACCCGGACGTCGAGGCTCGCATTTCCAACCGACCCGTCGCTGTCGGTCACGGTGACCGCAAAACTGTCGATCACATTGTCCTCGCCCGCCGCCGGATGGGTCAGCGTATTGTCATCGAGCACATATTCGTAAGTGAAGGTGCCGCCGATCACCGAACCGTCGCTCGCGGTGACGGGGGTAAAGCCGGTGATCGTCACCGTGCCGAACGCACTCGTCGTCGTCAGGCCGGGCGTGAAGACGCCGTTCACCATCACCTGCGCGGTGCCGATGGTGACGTCGTCGAGACCGTCGGGCGCGGTGACGGTGAAGTCGCCCGTCTGGGTCAGCGCCGCGGCATCGGGCGACGATCCGTCAGGAAGATCGTCTTCGTTCACGACCTCTTCGCCGCCCGGGACCGCGAGGCCATTGATCGTCACGCCGTCGTTGGCGCCGTTGATCGTGATCGTCAGCGTCGTCGTCGCGGGATCGCCGTCGCCGTCGGTGATCGTGTAGGTGAAAGTCTCGGTCAGCGTCTGACCGGCGGAGAGGCCCTGCACCGCGCTGTTCGCATTATCGAGCGCATAGGAATAGCTGCCGTCGGCGTTCAGCGTCAGCGTGCCATAGGTGCTGACGAGCGGCGCGCCGACCGTGCCGCCGACGAGCGCGGTGACGGTCGCGCCGTCGGCGCCCTGCGTATCGGCGGCGCCATCGGTGGCGTTCGCGTCGCCGCCGCCGTTGCCGGTCAGGACGTTGCCGTCTGCGATCAGCGCTCCGTCCTCGGTCACGCTGTCGACATCGGGGTTCGCCGCCGGAATATCGTCGATGACCTGCACGGTGACGACGCCGGTTGCGGGGTCGCCGTCGGTATCGGTCGCCTGCACGGTGACCGTTCCCAGCGCCTGCGTCTGCGCGGCATTGGCGATCGCGTGCGGCAGATTGTCGGCGAGGGTGACGGTGACGCTGGCATTCGCCGTCGCGCCGGGCGCAATGCTCGCGGGCGCGGTCAGGCTGATCGTGATCGCGGCGGGGCCGCCCAGCGTCAGCGAGCCGGTGATCGTCTGCCCACCCGGCGCCATCGACCAGAAGATGTCGGTGCCCGCGCCGTCGAGATTGGCGACGAGATCCGCGACCCCGGTAAAGGCGAAGCCCGAAAGCGTGTCCGACCCCGCCGTGAAGGCAAGGGTGCCGCTGTCGGTCTCGTCCAGACTTGCCGGATTGCTGCCGATCGTATCGAGCGCCGCCTCGTTCACGGTCAGCGTGATCGGCGTCGCATCCACCGGGCCCGCGCCGTCGGTGATCGCGATCGTCAAGCTGTCCGACGTCGGATCGCCGTCGCGATCGACCGCCGACAGGGTGAAGGTCGCGGACGGATTCGCGGCGCCATCCTGATCGTTCGCCGCCGCGAAGCTGAAGCTGCCATCAGCGCCCACCGTCAGCGTGCCCGTCGGCTGGACGATCGATACGCTGCTCCCCGGCGTCAGCGACAGCGTCGCGCTGCCGCTGCCGAAGCTGACGAGCACCGACGCGACGCCGTCGGCGCCCTGATCGAGCGTCCATGTGCCGCTCGCACTCGCGCCCTCGACGACGCTGACCGGCGTGTCGGAAACGGTGAGCGTCGGCAGATCGTCGACGATCGTGACGTCGAACGCGCCCGACGACGCGGTGCCGTCGCTGTCGGTGACGGTGAAGCCGATGTTCGCGAGCAGATCGCTGTCCTCGCTGCCCGCAAGCGCCTGATCGACCGCCTGCGACAGCGTGACCGTATAACCATAGGTGACTTCGGTCGCGCCGGGGCCGGCGGCCGGGCTCGTCAGGGCGATGCGGATCACTTCGTTGCCGCCGGCCGAGCCGACGAGATCGGCGCCGTCCTTGGCGAAGGTCACCGGCACGCCTCCGACGGTGAGCTGCGTGTCGAGCGCCGCGGCATCGTTGAGGACGAGCGAACCCGCGAGTGTCGCGGGCACGTCGCTGCCGAAATCGACGGTGATCGTCCCGCTCGCGCTCGCGCTGCCCGTCGAGCTTACCTCGCCCGCGAGGCCATTGTCGATGTTCGCGCCCGAAAGCCCGTCCTCGTCGACCGTCACATCATCGGCATTGCGGATCTGCGGCGCCGAATCGGCGACGAGCGTGATCGTCGCGGTGGCGACGTCACTGTCGCCGTCGCCGTCGGTGATGCGATATTGGAAGCTGACGGTGCCGCTTTCCTGCGCCGCGGGGGTGTAAGTGAAGCTGCCGTCGCCATTGTTCACGAGTGCGCCGGTGCCGGTCAACGATCCGGCCACCAGTTCGACCGCGCCGGGCTGCACGCTGTCGGCACCCTGGACGTCGTTGGCGAGCACATCGATCGTCACCGGCGCATTTTCCGGCGTCTGCGTCGTACCGTCGTCGATCGCGTCGGGCACGTCGTCGGTGATCCGGATGCCGATCGCCGCGCTGGCGCTCGACCCGTCGGCATCGGTGACGGTGACGCCGACGCTGTCGGTGCGGTCATCCTGTCCCGCCGCCGGATGGTCGGCACGGTTGTCGGTCAGGACATAGCTGTAGGTGAAGTTGCCGCCGATCACCGATCCGTCGCCGCCGGTCACGGGCGTGAAACCGGTGACCGAGAGCGTGCCATATGCGGTGACGACCGATTGCGGCGTGAAGCTGCCGTCGGCGGTGACGAGCGTCAGCGGCGCGCCGAGCGGCACGCCGTTGAAGCTGTCGAGCACGACGCTGCCCATGCCGTCGGGAGTCGATACGGCGAAACTATCGCCATCGGTCACGCCGTCGGGGGTCGTATCCGACCCCGGCGCTTCGCCGGCGCGCACCGGCAGATCATCTTCGTCGACCAACAGTTCGGCGCCCGCGGCGTCAAGACCGGTGATCGTCACGCCGTCGTCGGCGCCATTGATCGTGATCGTCAGCGTCGTCGTCGCGGGATCGCCGTCGCCATCGGTGATCGTGTAGGTGAAGATTTCGGTCAGCGTCTCGCCCGCCGACAGGCCCTGCACCGGTTGCGCGCCATTATCGAGCACATAGCTGTAGCTGCCGTCGCCATTCAGCGTCAGCACCCCATAGGCGCCCGCCAGCCCCGCGCCGACGCTGCCCGCCGTCGCGCCGAAGCTCACCGCCGTCACGCTCGCGCCGTCGGCGCCCTGCGTATCGAGGACGCCGTCGGTGCCGTTCGCATCGCCGCCACCGCCGCCGATCAGCACATTGCCGTCGGCGATCAGCGGCCCGTCCTCGGTCACGCTGTCGGTGTCGGGACGCGCCGTCGGCACGTCATCGACGATGTCGATCACCAGCGTGTCGGTCGCGGTGTCGCCGTCGCTGTCGGTCACCACCGCGGTGAAGCTGTCGAAGCTGTCGTCCCCCGACGTGTTGGTGGCGAGCGTATAGCTGTAGCTGTAGGCGCCGCCGCTCTCCGTCACGGTCAGCACGCCGATGGGCGTCGTCACGGTGCCGCCGGCGGTCACGTCGACGCCGTTGATCACGAGCGATGCGACGCTGTCGTTGCCAGTGGTCAGCGCGAAGCTGCCCGTCGCCGTCTCGCTGTCCGAGGCAAAGTTCGAGCCGTTCGGCAGCCCCGCCTCGTCGACGCTGTTGTCGGCGCCCAGATCGATCGCCGGGACCGAATCCTTCGCGAGCGTCACCGTCACCGTCGCGGTCGATGTATCGCCGTCGCCATCGGTGATCGTGTAGGTGAAGCTGTCCTCGCCTTCCTGCCCCGCCGTCGGAGTATAGGTGAAGGTGCCGTCGCCATTGTAGACGGCCGTGCCCTTGGCGGGCGCGGTCGCGAGCGCAACGCCGGTCGCGGGATCGACGCCATCGGCGCCGCGCACGTCGTTCGTCAGCACGTCGATGACGACCGGCGTGTCTTCGGCCGCGCCCGCGCTGTCGTCGGCCGCCATCGGGACATCGTCGATGATGCGCACGTCGAGGCTGGCGTTCGCGCTCGACCCGTCGCTGTCGGTGACGGTGACGGCAAAGCTGTCGGTGACGTCGTCCTCGCCGGCGGCCGCGTGCGTCAGCGTGTTGTCGGCGAGCACATAGTCATAGGTGAAGGTGCCGCCGATCACCGAGCCGTCGGCGCCGGTGACGGGCGTGAATCCGGTGATGTTAATCGTGCCGAGCGGGCTGGTCGCGGTGCCGGGTGCGAAGACGCCGTTGGTCACGACCTGCACCCCGCCGACGCTCACATTGCCGAGGCCGTCGGGGGTCGAGACGCTGAAGCTGCCGTCCTGCGTCAGCGCCGCGGTGTCGGGCGAGGAGCCGTCGGCGAGATCATCCTCGTCGACGATAAGCTCGGCGCCCGCGGCGTCGAGGCCGTCCACCGTCACGCCGTCGTCGGTGCCGTTGATCGTGATCGTGAGCGTCGTCGTCGAGGTGTCGCCGTCGCCGTCGGTGATCGTATAGGTGAAGGTCTCGGTCAGCGTCTGACCGGCCGAAAGACCCTGCACCGGCTGCGATGCGTTATCGAGAACATAGGAATAGCTGCCGTCGCCGTTCAGCGTCAGCACCCCATAGGCGCCCGCGAGCGGTTCGCCCACGCTGCCGCCCGCCAGCCCGGTCACGACCGCGCCGTCGGCGCCTTGAGTGTCGGCGACGCCGTCGGTCGCATTGGCGTCGCCGCCACCCAAGCCCGTGAGCACATTGCCGTCGGCGGTCGCCGGACCGTCCTCGGCCACGCTGTCGCTGTCGGCGCGCGCGGTCGGCGCGTCATCGACGATTTCGATGTCGAGCGTATCCGACGCCGCGTCGCCGTCGGCATCGGTGATGACGAGATCGAAGCTGACCGTCGTACCCTCGCCGTCGAGCGTGTTGTCGATCAAAGTATAGACATAGGTGACCGATCCCTCGCCGGTCGCGGGATCGAAGCTGTAGCCGGTGACGACGAGCGTTCCGGTCGCGTCGCTCGATACCGTCTGCGGCAGCGCGCCGGGCGTCAGCACCGTGCCGCCGATCGCGACGCTGCCGACCCCGTCGACCGCAGTGAAGGTGATGGTGCCGCTGGTCGAAGCGCCACCACCTCCACCGCCCCCGAAGGCCGAACCCGGGGTCTCGCCGTCGCGGCCCGGCAGGTCGGCTTCGTATACGATGGTCCCGCCATCACCTTCGCCCGGGACGAAGGTGATGACGGTCGGCGCGTCGGCGATACGGATGGTCAGGGTCGCCGTCGATGTATCGCCGTCGCCGTCGGTAATTTGATAGGTGAAGATATCGTCGACGCCGCCCGGCGTGCCGGGATCGCGGGCGTAGGAATAGCTGCCGTCGGCGCCGATCGTCAGCACGCCATATTGGCCCTGCACCGTCCCCGGCGCGGCAAAACCGCCTTCGCCGTCGGCGCCGCGGATGCCCGTCAGCACCGCATCGTCGGCGCCCGGCGTGTCGGCGCCCGCCGCACCGCTCGTCGTCCCCGCGCCGGTCAGCACATTGCCCGCCTCGGGCGCGAAGCTGCTCGCCGCGACCGCGTCGGTGTCGGCGCGCGCGGTCGGAACGTCGTCGACGACGTCGATCGTCAGCGTCGCGGTGGCGGTGTCGCCGTCGCGGTCGGTGACGGTGACGGTGAAGATGTCAGCCGGGTCGCTATTCGCGTCGCTGTTGTCGGCGAGCGTATAGCTATATCCGACATTGCCCGGCGTCAGGCTGGTGATGGTGAGCTGGCCGAGCGGCGTCGTGACGACCTGGCCGACGGCGGTGATCGCCGTGCCGTTGATCGTGATCGCGCCGAGGCCGTCGGCCGCGTCATAGACGATCGATCCGGTCGTGGTTTCGCTGTCCGCGCCGCTATCGCTGCCCGCGGGCTCGCCCTCGCGCACCGGCAGCCCCGCCTCGTCGACGCTCGCGGTGGCGGCCGATGCCCCGGCGGGCTGGTCGGGGGTGACGATCACCACTTCGGGCTCGTCGTCGGGAAGGTCGGGGATCAGCTCGCGGTCTTCGGGCTGCGGAAAGGCGAGTTCGGTGTAGGGCAGAAGATCGCCGATCGCATAGGCGTCCTGGATCGGCCCTTCGGGGTCGGCGAAATTGCCGCCCGAGCTGCGGGTGCCGGCTTCGGGATTGAGTTCGCCGAGATTTTCGAGCAGCTGCGCGACGGTGCTGGCGGGCACGGTGTCGCCCTCGATGACGATCGACGGAATGTCGACCGCGCCGTTCGGGATGATCAGCACCTGCCCGTTCGGCAGCGTGACGATCAGGTCGGCGCCCGACACGCCGATGTCGTCGATCGACGCGCCGGCGGGCAGGACGACGCGTCCGCTCGCGTCGGGAACGAGGATCGCCTGGATCGCGAGCGGCAGCGCCGACGCCGCGGCGGTGACATGCGCGGCGGCGGCCAGGAAATCGCCGTCCGGCGCGGCGCGGTTCGACGGATCGGCCGGTGCGCCTTCGCGTTGCAGTCCTGCGGTTCCGTTACGGGCCGGATTGTCGAAACCATCCATGTCAATTTCCCTCGCACGCACTTCGCCCTGCCGCGAAAGCGGCACAGCAAAATTCCACCAATGTCAGTGCGACCCACTGTCCGAGCGACTCGGACCTTCCCCGCCCATCAGGAGAGCATGGATTCTCGAGACTCCGCAAGCGTGTTAACAATTTTTTAGGAAGCACCGCCTCGAAGCCAAGCCTCGCCCTTGCGACGCAACATTTCTCTATAGAAGAATCTTACTATTCAATTAGTTGAAATATCTTCCCGGAACGGCGCCGGGTTCGCATCGTCGCGATTCTGTCTCAATTCGGTCCACGAGATGCAACGGTTCGTCGCATGCACTTCCCGCTCACAGGGGAGAATCCGTTTAATTGTTAAGTCGCCAGCATCGCTGTCCGGCCGCCGTTCCGCCCGGCATTTTTGCACTCCGGTCCCGCGGCCAGGGCAGCGACAAGGCAATATTAAGCTTGTCGCGCGATAGCTGTTCGCCAAAGGAGGTGCCGGTGAGATCGCTGCTGGCCCATATCGCGGAACCCGCCCCGACCGTCGACCGCAGGCGGACGCAGCGGCGCACGCTGCGGCTCGACGTCGCGGCGCGATCGGCGACAAGCGAGGCGGCGGTCGTCATCCGGAACCTGTCGCGAACGGGCCTGTTGATCGAGACCGACGCCGCCTTCGCACTCGGCGAAACCTTCCTGCTCGTCCTGCCCGAACTGGGCGCCGCCCCGGCGCGCGTCGTTCGCGCGGAGGGCAGGCGCTTCGGATGCGAATTTCTGACGCCCGTGCCGGCGAGCGCGATCAGCGCCGCGCTGCTCAAGTCGTCCTATGACGAGGCCGCGGGCGGCGACGCGGGCGCGACAGCCGATTTCGGCGAGCTTTATCCGCGCCGCCCTTCGAGCGCGATCCTCTTCACCGCGCTGACGGCGCTGTTCAGCGCCGTGATCCTCCTCTTCATCGTCGCGCTCGCGTCGCTGACCTTCTCCTGAGCCGGCCGGTTCGAAAAGCGGCATTGGGGGCGGTATTCCGCCGCCCGGAAAGGGTGAAAAGATGGATGGAGCACCACCCTCAGTTCAGCGCCGCCGTCACGAAATCCACCGCGCGCTCGCCGATCATGATGCTCGGCGCGTTGGTGTTGCCGCTGACCAGCCGCGGCATCACGCTCGCATCGGCGACCCACAGCCCCTCGACGCCCTTGAGCTTCAGCGCCGGATCGACGACCGCATCGGCGTCGCTGCCCATGCGGCACGTGCCGACGGGGTGATAGACGGTGTCCGCGCGGCTGCGGATCAGCGCGTCGAGCGCCGCGTCGTCGTCGAGATCGACCGGATGCCGGTCGACTCCCGCATAATCCGACAGCGGCGGCGCGGCGGCGATCCGGTGCATCATCCGCACGCCCGCGCGCAGCGTCGCCATGTCGCGCGCGTCGGTCAGGAAGCCCGGATCGATCAGCGGCGCCGCGGCGGCATCGCCCGACGCCAGCGTCACGCTCCCCCGGCTTTCGGGGCGCAGCACGCAGGCGTGGCACGAAAAGCCATGCCCCTTCACCTTGGTGCGGCCATGATCCTCGAGCATCGCCGGGACGAAATGATATTGAATGTCGGGCGCCGGCAGGTCGGGCCGCGATTTCCAGAAGCCGCCCGCCTCGGCGAAACAGGTCGTCATGATCCCGGTGCGATGCCGGCGATGCTCGAAGATCGCCTTGACCATGCGCCATGTGCCGCCCGCGCTGTCGCCGAACGGATCGGCCGAGCGCGTCTCCCAGCTCGACACATAGTCGATATGGTCCTGCAGATTTGCGCCGACACCGGCGCGGTCGAGCGCGACCTCGATCCCCTTGTCCCTGAGGTGCGCGCCGGGCCCGATCCCCGACAGCATCAAAATCTGCGGACTGTTGAAGGCGCCCGCCGACAGGATCACTCCACCCCGCGCGCGCAGCGTTTCGCGGCTGCGTCCGCGCCGGATCACCACCCCCGTCGCGCGCCCGTCTTCGATCAGGATCTTCTCGACCAAGGCGCCCGTCCGCACCTTGAAATTGCCACGTTCGCGCAAAGGTTCGACATAGGCGCGCGCCGCCGACCAGCGTTCGCCGCCCTTCTGCGTCACCTGATAGAGGCCGAAGCCTTCGTTGCTCGGACCGTTGAAATCGGCGGTGCGCGGCAATTGCAGCGCAGCCGCGCTTTCGACGAAGCGCCGGCTCGTCACATTGGGCCAGCGCTGATCCATGACGTTGAGCGGGCCGCCGCTGCCGTGAAACTCGTCGGCGCCGCGCTCATTATGCTCGGCGCGCTTGAAATAAGGCAGCACGTCGGCATAGCTCCACCCCGTCGCGCCCAGAGAAGCCCACTGGTCGTAATCGAAAGCATGCCCCCGAATATAGACCATCGCATTGATCGCGCTCGACCCGCCGAGTCCGCGGCCGCGCGGCTGGTAACCGATGCGGCCGTTCAGGCCCGGCTGCGGCACCGTCTCGTATCGATAATTCGACGATTTGGGGATGAAGGGCATGAAGCCCGGCGTCTTGACGCGGACCGTGTCGTTGCGCCCGCCCGCCTCGACCAGGCAGACGCTGCGCTTGCCGCCCTCGGCAAGCCGCCCCGCCGCAGCGCTCCCCGCGCTGCCGCCGCCGATGACGATGATGTCGAATTGCTCCATGCTTGCGACTCTCCCTCGCGCCGCCTGCTGGCGGTCGCCAAGGTGCTTACATGAATGTCATTAGGGGGCGAGGCAAGAGAAACACGTCGCCCCCGCGAAGGCGGGGGCCGCAGTCAGCCTTGCGTTACATCGATAGCGGCCCCGCCTTCGCGGGGGCGACGATCTCTACCCGGCCGGCTCGTCAACCGCTCGCCCCGCCGCCCAGCGTTCCTTTATCATCGCGCTCGTCGCGCGGCTGCCGTCGTGGCTCCAGCCGGGCTCGCGCCACATATAGGAGAGCTTGTGCTTCCACGGCGCGTGCCAGACGTCCTTGGCGATCCCGACCCACTCATGGACCGCGGCCCAGAGGATGTTGAAGCTGCCGAGTTGCTTGACGATCCCGTAACGCACCGGCTCATCGTCGCGTTCGGGAACGAAGCTGCCGAACATCTTGTCCCAGATGATGAAAACCCCGGCATAATTGGCGTCGAGATAGCGCGGGTTCACCCCGTGATGGACACGATGATGCGACGGGGTGTTCATCACCGCCTCGAACCATTTGGGCAGCCGCCCGATCGCCTCGGTATGGATCCAGAACTGATAGATCAGGTTCAGGCCCGCGCAGAAGAACACCATCGCGGGCGGAAAGCCGATCAGGAACAAGGGCAGGCGGAACAGGAAGGTCAGGCTGAAGAAGCCCGTCCATGTCTGCCGGAGCGCGGTCGACAGATTATAATGCTGGCTCGAATGATGGATGACATGGCTCGCCCAGAACCAGCGCACGCGGTGTGCGCTGCGGTGAAAGGCGTAATAGGCGAGATCGTCGAGGAAGAAGCAGAGGATCCACGCCCACCACCAGGTGCGGAATGCGATGCCGATGTCGAACAGCCGGAACTGATAGACCCACACCGACATGCCGATCACCGCCGCGCCGACGAATGCGCCCGCGACCTGGCTGCCGGTGCCGAGCATCAGCGAGGTCAGCGTGTCGCGCGCCTCGTAGCGGCTCCTGTCGCGGCGCAGCGAGACGATCATCTCGACGATCAGCAGCAGGATGAAACCCGGCACCGCATAGACGACGGGATCGGGCAGCTCAGCCACGAACAATCTCCCGCATTCGCGATGCCCACATCCCCGCATCCTTCCCCAGCTGCAACGTCACCGCGCCGAACGTCTTCTCCGGCATCGTCAATGTCAGGAATTCCTTGTCGAGCCGGCCGATCACGCTGGCATCGACCGGCCGCGCCGCGAAATGATTGCCGTGCGCGCGCACCAGCAGCATCCGCCCCTCGGCATTGCGGACGATCGCGGCAAAGCCCGCGCGGTCGCGCCCGACCTCGATCCCGCGAAACCCCGCCTCGGCCTCTTCGGCGAGCCGGATTGCCTGGGCGTCGTCCGCGATCCGCGGATCGGCGCCGAGCCCCATCCGGCCGACCAGCCAGGCGACGAACAGCACCGCGGCGAGCGACGCGCCCGTCTGGACGAGCACCGCCGTCATCTTTCCCCCGAAAGCGCGTCCAGCATCGGCCGCAGCCCCGTCAGGTCATAGCCCGCCTTCGCCGCCGCCTCGACGATCCCGCCGACATCGTCGCCCGCGCGCGCGCGGGCCAGCGCCCATAGATGCGTCGAGCGCGTGCCCGAGCGGCAATAGGCGAGGATCGGCCCCGTTGCGCCCGCCAGCAATTTGTCGAGCGCGTCGATCTGCGCATGGCTGAACCCCGCATGGCCGATCGGGATCGCGGCATAGGCGAGCCCTTCGGCGGCGCAGGCGGTGGAGATATGCTCGCCCTGCGGCGCCCCCGGTTCCTCGCCGTCGGGCCGGTTGTTCACCACCATCGCAAAGCCCTGCGCCTTGGCCTCGGCGACATCTTCGATGCCGATCTGCGGCGCGACGCTGAACTGGGCGGACAGGGGACGAAAATCGCTCATACCGACGATCTACTCCCGACGCCCGCTTGCTGACAAGCGTGAAGGTGCGAATGCGGCCGGGGATGGCGGCTTTGGGGTGGGGAGCGGCCGTTGGGATTCATCAAGCCCCTCCCCTTCAGGGGAGGGGTTGGGGTGGGGGGTGGGGGCTATCGGCCTTGCGCGAGGCCGATAGCCCCCACCCCACTGCGACTAGGCAGCAAGCTGCCAAGTCTTCGTTGCCCCTCCCCTGAAGGGGAGGGGCTTGACTAGGAGACGTCCGCTTCCAGCCGAAACCGGACCATCAATACTGCCGGATCACGTTCAGAAACGCATCGCCCCACGCCTCGAGCTTCTTGCCGCCAACGCCCGGAATATCCGCGAGCGCGCTTCGCGTCGCGGGCCGGTCGCTCGCCATCGCGCGCAGCACCGCGTCGTGGAAGATCACATAGGGCGGCACCCCGGCCTCGGCCGCAAGCTCGCGCCGCATCGCGCGCAGCGCCTCGAACAGCGGATCGCCGACCGGGTTCGCCGCCGCGCGATCGGCGCGACTCGCCCGCTGCGTCCGCTTCACGGGCGGCTCGGCCATCAGCACCGGCACCTCGCCCTTCATCACCGCGCGCGCCGCGGGACCGAACATCAGCCCGCCATGCTCGGTCGTCTCGAGCGCCTCGCGCGCGACGAGCGTGCGGACGAGCGGCCGGAGCAGCCGCGCCTCCTCGCCCCCGACGATCCCGAACACCGACAATTTGTCGTGGCCGCGGCTTTCGATGCGCGCGTCGCTCCGCCCCGTCAGCACCGCCTCGACATGCCCGGCGCCGAAGCTCTGCCCGGTGCGATAGACCGCGCTCAGCAATTTCTGCGCCAGCACGCTCGCATCGACCTGCTTCGGCGGTTCGAGGCAGGTGTCGCAATTGCCGCAGCGTCCGGGCGGGTTTTCCCCGAAATGCCGCAGCAGCAAGGCGCGGCGGCACTCGACCGTCTCGACCAGCGCCGCGAGCGCGTTGAGCCGCGCGCGTTCGCTCGCTTGCCGGCCCTCGGGCAGCTCGCCGAGCCGCATCCGCGCGCGCGCGAAATCCTCCGCGCCCCACAGCATCAGCGCCTCGGCGGGGTCGCCGTCGCGCCCCGCACGCCCCGTCTCCTGATAATAGCTCTCGATCGACTTCGGCAGCCCGGCATGCGCGACGAAGCGCACGTCGGGCTTGTCGATCCCCATGCCGAAGGCGACCGTCGCGGTGACGATGCCGTCCTCCGACGCGACGAAGTCGTGCTGCACCCGCGCGCGCCGCTCGGGATCGAGCCCGGCGTGATAGGCGGCAACGCTGCGCCCCGTTGCCGCGGCGAGCTTTTCCGCCATCCGCTCGGTGCCGTCGCGCGTCGGGCAATAGACGATCCCCGGCCCCGGATTGGCGGCGATGAAATCGGTGAGCTGCTTCGCCGGGCTCACGCGCGGCGTCACCCGGTAACGGATATTCGGCCGGTCGAACCCCGCGAGCACCAATCCCTCGGCCGGAATGCCGAGCTGGAGGAGAATATCCTCGCGCGTATGCTTGTCCGCCGTTGCCGTCAGGGCAAGCCGCGGCACCGAGGGAAAGGCGTCGAGCAAAGGCCGGAGCAAGCGATAGTCGGGCCGGAAATCATGCCCCCATTCGCTGACGCAATGCGCTTCGTCGATCGCGAACAGCGCGGGGCTGCGCGCCTCCATCAGCGCGCGGAAGCCTTCGCCGGTGGCACGTTCGGGCGCGATATAGAGGAGGTCGAGCGCGCCATCGCGATACGCCTGCCGCGTGTCGGCGAAATCGGCGTCGACGCTGGTCAGCGAGGCGGCGCGAATCCCCGCCGCGCGCGCGCCGCGCAGCTGGTCGTGCATCAGCGCGATCAGCGGCGACACGACCACGACGCAGCCGTCGAGCGCCACCGCGGGCAATTGATAGGTCAGCGACTTGCCCGCCCCCGTCGGCATCACCGCCAGCGTGCGCTCGCCCGCCATCACCCGCGCGACGACGTCGCCCTGCTTTCCGCGGAAGGCGTCGAAACCGAAGGTGGACTTGAGCAGCGGGAGGAGCGCGTCGGCGGACATTGGAGAGGGCGATAGGGCGGAATCAGGACAAAACTCAAGCCCTCCCCTTCAGGGGAGGGCAGGGAGACTTGGCAGCTTGCTGCCTAGTCGCAGCGGGTGGGGGCCATCGGCCTTGCACAAGGCCGATGGCCCCCACCCCAACCCCTCCCCTGAAGGGGAGGGGCTTAAGATACCCGCGTCAGCATCGCCCGCTCGGCCATGCGCGACGCGGTCTCGCGCTCGGCCATCACGACATGGTCGGCGCCGCGCCGCACCAGATCGGCGACTTCCTCGTCCGAATGCGCGCGCGCGACGATGACGAGCCTGGGGTTGATCGCGCGCGCGCGCCGCACGATCGCGCCCGCCTCGACCCCTTCGGGAATCGCGATCAGCAGGGTCGATGCCGCATCGAGCCCGGCCTGGCGCAGGATGCTCTCCTTCGTCGCGTCGCCGACGATCACCGTCGCGCCCGCGGCCTCGGCGGCGGCGGCCATGTCCTTCTGGTCCTCGATCACCGTCAGCCCCTCGCCGCGTCCGCAGATCATGCCGCCGATGTGGCTGCCGACGCGGCCATAGCCGATGAGCACGACGCCGGCGTTGCATGGCTCGGGCGTTTCGGCCGCCGCTTCGGCGGGCTGCTCGGCAAGCGGCTCGTCGGAGCGGATGCGTTTCACCGCCAGCGTGAAGAGGATCGGGTTGAATAGGATCGACAGCATCGACCCCGCGAGGATCAGGTCGCGCCCGGTTTCGGGGAGCACCTTCAGCCCCACGCCCAACCCGGCGAGGATGAACGAGAATTCGCCGATCTGCGCAAGGCTGACCGAGATCGTCAGCGCGGTCTGCGACTTGTGGCCGAAGGCACGGACCAGCGCAAAAGCGGCGAGCGACTTGCCGACGACGATGATCGCCACCGTCGCGATCACCGGCCCCGGCTGCTCGGTGAGCACCTCGGGATTGAAGAGCATCCCCACCGACACGAAGAAGAGCACGGCAAAGGCGTCGCGCAGCGGCAGCGTTTCCTCGGCCGCGCGCCGCGACAATTGCGTCTCGCCGAGGATCATGCCCGCGAAGAAGGCGCCGAGCGCAAAGGACACGTCGAAGATCACCGCCGCGCCGAACGCGACCCCGAGCGCGATCGCCAGCACCGCGAGCCGGAACAGCTCGCGCGACCCCGAATGCGCGACCCAGTGGAGCACCGCGGGCAGTACGCGCCGCGCGATCAGGAACATGAAGGCGGCGAAACCGACCACCTTGACGAGCACGATCCCCGCCGAACGCAACACCGCCGCGCCGCCGCCCCCAAGGCCACCCTCGTCGCCGCGGTCGCCGAACATCGCGGGCAGCAGCACCAGCGCGAGCACCATCGCGAGATCCTCGACGATCAGCCAGCCGACCGCGATGCGGCCCCTCTCGGTCTCGATCATGTCGCGCGCCTGCAGCGCGCGCAGCAGCACGACGGTCGAGGCGACCGACAGCGCCAGCCCGAACACGACGCTCCCTTCGACCGGCCAGCCGAGCCCAAGGCCGAGCATCATGCCGAGCGCGGTCGCGACCGCGATCTGCGCGATCGCCCCCGGCACCGCGATCTTGCGCACCGCCAGCAGGTCCTTGAGCGAAAAATGGAGCCCGACCCCGAACATCAGCAGAATGACGCCGATCTCGGCGAGCTGCATCGCCAGCCCCGTGTCGGCGACGAACCCCGGGGTGAAGGGGCCGACAAGGATGCCCGCGAGCAGATAGCCCGCGATCGGCGAGATTTTGAGCCGATGCGCGAGCGCGCCCATCAGGAAGGCGACGCCGAGCCCGGCGACGACGGTCCCGATCAGAGTGGTGTCATGCGGCATGAAGTCCTGCGTAACGGGCGCGGACGCGCGGGGTCAACCCAACCCAAGTATTTTTGTTGCGAATGCCGCGGCACGGCCCCGGTAACCGGCTGTAACCGGAACGCCGGGCCGCACGAACTGCGTTCGACCAAGGCCTTTTCTTCCCCCCGGACAAACCATCGAGGACCGCCGCCGTGACCATCCCCCGCCCGCCCCTCGCCACCGTCGCCGCGATCGCCGCAGCGCCGATCCTGCTGCTGTCCGGTTTCGCCTGGGCCGCGGGCTGGATCGGCCCGCCCCGCATCGGCGGCGGAACGATCGCCAGCGTAATCGAGGCAAATGCGGGCCGGCACGAAGGCTATCGCCGCGCCCATGCGAAGGGGGTCTGCTTCACCGGTTATTTCGAGGCGAGCGGCGGGGCGGGCGCGCTATCGCGGACGCCGCTGCTGCGTTCGGGCCGCCACGCGGCGATCGGCCGCTTCTCGACCGGCGGCGGCGATCCCTTCGCGACCGACGGGCGCAACGTCTTTCGCGCGATGGCGCTGCAACTGACCGGGCCCGATGGCGAGATATGGCGGCTGGCGATGGACCATACCCCGATCTTCCCCGTCGCGACCCCCGAAGCTTTCGTCGCGCTCCAGCGCGCCTCGCGCCCCGATCCCGCGACCGGCAAGCCCGATCCCGCCGCGATGAAGACCTATCTCGCGCGCCATCCCGAAACCCGCGCCTATCAGGACTATATCGCCGCCGCGCCGCTCCCCGACAGTTTCGCCAACAGCATTTATTACAGCATCAACGCCTTTCGCTTCATCGACGGCGCGGGCGCTTCGCACGCGGTCCGCTGGGCCTTCGAGCCCGAGGCCGCGTTCGGCGCGCTCGACAAGGCAAAGCTCGCGGAGCTGCCCACCGACCATCTGTTCACCGATCTCGGCGCCCGCCTCGCCAAGGGGCCGCTGCGCTGGCGCATGACCGTCACCGTCGCCGCGCCCGGCGACGCCACGAACGATGCGACGATCCTGTGGCCCGCGGACCGGCAAAAGCTTCAGGTAGGCACGCTCACCATCACCGCCGCCGAGCCCGAAGAGCGGGGCGCCTGCCGCGACATCACCTTCGACCCGACGATATTGCCCGACGGGGTCGCGCTGTCCGACGACCCGCTGCTGCCCGCGCGGTCGGCGGCCTATTCCTCCTCCTTCCAGCGCCGCGCGCTGGAGGTGCCGGGGCCCAGCGCCGTCGGCAAGACGCTCGCGGTGAAGGAGGCGCGCTGACATGCCCGGCCGCTTCCATCTCGCGATCCGCCTCCTGCACTGGACGATGGCGCTGCTGATTCTCGCGATGCTGTTCATCGGCGCCGCCATGGTCTCGACCGCAGGGCCCGCCTACGCAGCGCTGATCGCGCTGCACCGACCGCTCGGGATCGCGATCCTGCTGCTCGCCGCGCTCCGTCTCGCCATCCGCGTCGCCACCGGCGCGCCGCCGCTCCCCGCCGATCTGCCGCGCGTCCAGCAACGCGCGGCGCGCGGCGCGCATATCCTCCTCTATCTCGCGATGATCGGACTGCCGCTGATCGGCTGGGCGATGCTGTCGGCGGGCGGCTATCCGGTGCGCCTGACGGCCGGTTTCGTACTGCCGCCGATCGTGCCGCAAAACGCGCCCGCCTATGGCCTGCTGCGCCGCGCGCACGGCCTGATCGCCTTCGCCTTCTTCGCGCTGATCCTCGGTCATCTCACCATCGCGCTCATCCACGGCTTCGTGCGCCGCGACGGCGTGCTCGAGACGATGGGCTTTGCGCGCGCACCGGCGTTGAACCCCGAACTCCCGGAGCCGGAGGAAGCCGGCGAGCCGGACACGGACCCCGCCGAAACGCCCCGGCCCTAAACCGTCCCCTCTTCCTTCTCTGCCTGCTGCCGCGCCCACATGTCGGCGTAGAGCCCGCGCATGCCGAGCAGCTGGTCGTGCGTCCCCGTCTCGGCGACGCGGCCCTTCTCGAGCACGATGATGCGGTCTGCGTTGGTCACCGTCGACAGGCGGTGCGCGATCACCAGCGTCGTGCGCCGCGCGGCGATGCGGTCGAGCGTCGACTGGATCGCCGCTTCGGTGCGGCTGTCGAGCGCGCTCGTCGCTTCGTCCAAAATCAGCAACGGCGGATTCTTGAGCAAAGTGCGCGCGATCGCGACGCGCTGCTTCTCGCCTCCCGACAGTTTGAGCCCGCGCTCGCCGACCTCGGTCTCATAGCCCTGCGGCAGCAGCGCGATAAAGCCGTCGATCGCCGCGCCCTCAGCCGCCGCCGCGATCTCCGCGGCGCTCGCGCCTTCGCGGCCATAGGCGATATTGTAGCCGATCGAATCGTTGAACAGCACCGTATCCTGCGGAACGATGCCGATCTCGGCGCGCAGGCTTTTCTGGGTGACCTGCGATATGTCCTGGTCGTCGATCAGGATACGCCCGCCCTGCGGATCATAGAAGCGGAAGAGCAGCCGCGCGATCGTCGACTTGCCCGCGCCCGACGGACCGACGATCGCCAGCGTCTCGCCCGCGCCGACCGCGAAGCTCACACCGTTCAAAATCGTCCGGTCGGGCTCATAGCCGAAGACGACATTGTCGAACGTCACCGCACCGCCGTTCACGACGAGCGGCCAGGCATCGGGCGCATCGGCGATCTCGGGCGGCGTATCGATCAGGCGGAACATCGCCTCCATGTCGATCAGCCCCTGCCGGATCACGCGATAGACCATGCCGAGCATGTCGAGCGGGCGGAAGAGCTGCGCGAGCAAAGTGTTCACCAGCACGACGTCGCCGACCTGGAACTGCCCCTTCGACCAGCCCCACACCGTATAGCCCATCGCGCCCGCGAGCGCGGCGTTGGTGATCAGGCTCTGCCCGATGTTGAGCCAGGCAAGGCTGTTCTCGCTCTTCACCGCCGCGCGGGCATATTGATCGGCGACGTCGCGGTAGCGCGCCTCCTCGCGCTCCTCGGCGCCGAAATATTTGACCGTCTCGTAATTGAGCAGGCTGTCGACGCTGCGCCCGATCGTCAGCGTGTCGAGATCGTTCATCCGCGTCCTGAGCGCGTTGCGCCAGTCGGTCACCTTGCGCGTGAAGATGATGTAGAGAACGACCATCAGCGCGGTCGCGCTCGCGAGGCCGAAGCTGAACTTGGTCCAGAAGATCACCAGCACCGCGGCGAGTTCGACGATCGTCGGCGCGATGTTGAAGAGCAGGAAGTAAAGCATCGTGTCGATGCTCTTGGTGCCGCGCTCGATCACCTTGGTGACCTCGCCCGTCCGCCGCGCGAGGTGGAAGCGCAGGCTCAGCGCGTGGAGATGCGAAAAGGTTGCAATCGCGAGTTCGCGCGTCGCATCCTGTCCGACGCGCTCGAAAACGACGTTGCGGAGATTGTCGAACAGCACCCCGGCAAAGCGCGCGCCGGCATAGGCGAGCACCAGCCCGATCGCGAGCGCGACGCCCTCCTCCATTCCCGGCGCCATGCGGTCGATCGCGGCGCCGTAGAGAAAACCCATCGACAGCTGCACGCCCTTCGACGCGAGCACGATGAGCCCGGCAAGAACGATGCGCAGCTTCGCTTCCGCCTGCCCCGCCGGCCACAGATAGGGGAGAAAGCGCCGCAGCGTCGCAAGGACGGGCGGTTCGCGGCTGGCGTCGGCGGAGGTTGCGGTATCGGGAGGCATGGACGCCCCATGTAGGGGCGCGGGGGCTCAACGCCAAGCTCCGGCTTCCGCTCCGTGGGCGGTCAGGATTTTCTCACACAAATGCACGAAGGCACGAAGCTCCCCTCAAGTCCGTTCGCGCTGAGCTTGTCGAAGCACCGTTCTTCTTTTCGACCTCGCAAACGAAGAACGGCCCTTCGACAAGCTCAGGGCAAACGGGTTTGCAGAGGCCTTCGTGCCTTCGTGTGAGAAATTCTGCCCTAGCGCGACTCGCGCGGCCCCGCATGACGGATGATTCGGTCGATCAGCCGCCGGTCTTCGGAGGTCGGCGCCGGCACGGTCGGGAGGATCGGTTCCCGGCGGCGGCCGAACAGCGGGCGGCGCGGCGGGACGAGGGAGGAAAAGCGCATGGGGGCTGCTTTCGCTTGCGCGGCGTTACCCCCCGGCACCGCTGGGGTCTGGTCCCCGGCACCGATGGTGAAGCCGCATGGTTGCGGCCCGGTAAAGCGGCGTGGTTACTGCTTTCTTTCCGGTACCGTGAAGGTGCCGGTGACGCGCCCCTCGGTGCCGCCCTGCACCGGATTGCCGTCGGGCCCGCGCGCCGCGCCGCGCCCGTCGACCGTCGCGCGCCCGCTGTTCAAGTCGATGACGAGGCGCCCGCCGCGCAGATTGTTGCCGCGCTGGCGCAGCTCGACATTGCCGACCATCGTGATCAGCCGCCGGTCGAGGTCGTATATGGCGACATTGCCTTTCGCCATCTCGTCGCCCTTGGTGACCACTACTCCGCCGGTCGCGTCGATCCGGTTGATGTCGGTGCCGCCGCTGCGCGTATAGGCGATGGTCATCCGCGGCGCGGTCAGCGTCATCCCCGCCTGCGTGACCCGGACATTGCCCGTCACGATGACGCGGTCGGCGCGGTCCTGCACCTCGATGGCGTTCGCGGCCATATCGACCGGGGCATTGCCGTTGTGGTTGGCGAGCGCCTGCGCCTGCGCGCGGTCGCCGCCGCCGGCCGACAGGAAGGCCAGGCTGGTCAGGGCAAAGCTCGCGCCCGCAAGCGCCATGCTCCGCATGGTCCAAAGCCGGTTCATTCGAGCACTCCCTGATTGATCCTGAGCCGCGCATTGCCCTCAAGGCGCACGATCCGCCTGTCGAGGTCGGCCGACAGCTGATTGGCCGAAAAATGGCCGATGTTCAACGTGCCGTCGACGCCGCCCTCGCCCAAGAGCGTACGGGTGTTGAGGTCGACCGCGACATTGCTCGCGTCGATGCGATAGCCGTTCGCGCTCTTGACCTGCACCGTTCCCGGCACCGCGACCTTTTCGGTCTCCATATTATAGGCGCCCGTCTTCGCGACGATCGTCGCGGGGCCGTCGGCGAGCTTGATCGCGCCCGACAGGTCGGTCATCCGCACGATCGGCTCGGCCGAGCTTTTCTGCACCGCGCTGCCCGCGAGCAGCGCGAAGGGCTGCCCCTTCGCATCCTGCCCGCGATATTCGGCGCGCGTCACCTTCATCCGCTCGCTCGCCATGTCGACCTTGTCCTTGGCGAGCAGAAAGCTGATCTCGGCGCGCTGGGTGAAGGGCGAGAAGACGAGCACCGCCGCGACGACGCCGATGACGAGCGGCAGGCCGAAGCGCAGGATGCGCACCACCCGGTCGTGGCTCGACCCGCTCGCCGCCCACATGCGGCGCATCGTGCGATCGAGATCGGCGCGTTCGGACATAGTCAGATCAAATCCCGATCCGTATCCCCGAGCGAAGACGAGGGGCTCGTTCGAGCGCAGCGAGAACAGCAACACCGCAGCCTCGACTTCGCTCGGCATAGTCCCTCGTCTTCGCTCGGGAAAACGGATTCTCAAAAAAACGCATCGGAGGACCGACGAATCGCTCGTCAGCTATGCGCGAAAATATCGACTTCGGGCCAGCCCGCAAGGTCGAGCGCGGCGCGCGTTGGCAGGAAATCGAAACAGGCCTGCGCAAGCGCCGTGCGTCCCTCGCGCGCCAGCCGCGCGTCGAGCACGTCCTTCATCGCGTGCAGGAAGCGCACGTCGCTCGCCGCATAGTCGCGCTGCGCGTCGCTGAGCTCGGCGGCGCCCCAGTCGCTCGACTGCTGCTGCTTCGACACCTCCTGCCCGAGCAGTTCGCGCACCAGTTCCTTGAGCCCGTGGCGATCGGTATAGGTGCGCACCAGCTTCGAGGCGATCTTGGTGCAATAGACGGGCGCGGTCACCACGCCGAGCGCCTGCTGCAGCGCCGCGATGTCGAAACGCGCGAAATGGAACAGCTTCAGCCGCGCGGGATCGGTCAGGATCGCCTTCAGCACCGGCGCGTCATAGGCGCTGCCGGGCTTGAAGCGCACCAGATGCTCGTCGCCCGACCCGTCGCTGATCTGGACGAGGCAGAGCCGGTCGCGCAGCGGGTTCAGACCCATGGTCTCGGTATCGATCGCGACCGGGCCCGGGCGCAGCACGCCCTCGGGCAGGTCTTCTTCGTGGAAATGGACTGTCATAGGCCCCCGCCTTAGGCCAAGCGGCCCTGCCGCTCAATGGCTGGTTTGCGGACCCGCCCCGACGCCCCCCAAGCCCGCGGCAAAGCGTGCGATATTCGGCACCATCTTTCTGAAATTTTCTGTTCGCAGCCTGTGGATAATTAGGCTATATCTTGCGCTCTTGGAGGCATGGGGCGAGTCCGTGCCCGTGGTGAACTGCGTCCCCGTCCGGCGCAAGGAGCCGGTTGAATGGGGTGTGGACGACCGAAAGCGACTACTAAGCAATGAGTTTCAACAAGGATCGCCGCGGCCATCGCGGGCGCGGCAAGCGCGATGATTTCGGCAATTTCGACAGCTTCGAACCGGCCCCCTACGGCGGCGACAGCTATGGCGGCGGTCGTGGCGGTTTCGGCGATCGTGATCGCGGCGGCTTCGGCGGCGGCGATCGCGGCGGCTTCGGTGGCGGCGACCGCGGTGGCGGCTTCGGCGGCGGACGCGGCGGCGGCATGCCGGCGCAGGTCGTCGGCGAGGGCCAGGGCACGGTGAAATTCTTCAACGCATCGAAGGGCTTCGGCTTCGTCGCCCGCGACGATGGCGGCGAAGACGTGTTCGTCCACATCAGTGCGGTCGAACAGGCGGGCCTCCAGGGCCTCGCCTCGGGCCAGCCGCTCGGCTTCACGCTCGTCGAGCGCAACGGCAAGGTGTCGGCGATCGACCTCAAGATCGAGGGCGAGCCGCTCCCGATCGAGGAATTCGCTCCGCGCCAGCGCGACGGCGACCGTCCGGGCGGCGCGCGCGGCCGGCGCCAGCTGACCGGTGAGCGGACCTCGGGCACCGTCAAATTCTTCAACACGACGAAGGGCTTCGGCTTCATCGCGCGCGACGACGGACAGGCCGACGCCTTCGTCCACATCAGCGCGGTGCAGCGCGCCGGCATGGCGGGCCTCGACGAAGGCGACCGCGTCGCTTTCGACATCGAAGTCGACGACCGCGGCAAGTTCGCCGCGGTGAACCTCCAGCCGCATCAGGACTGATCGGCGGGACAGGCAAACGGAAAGGGCGGCCGCGGGGCCGCCCTTTTTGCTTGTGAGGAAGAGCGTCTGCTTTCGACCGATTGCTGCCGTCTCTTTATTCGTCACCCCGGACTTGATCCGGGGTCCCGCTTGATGCCGAAGACCGGTCGATGCCCCAAAAAGCGGGATCCCGGGTCAAGCCCGGGATGACGAAGGGCTGAAACCGACCGGCAGCTGCCATGATCCTCCCTGTCGCGCAGCGATGGGGAGGTGGCAGCGCGAAGCGCTGACGGAGGGGCTATGACGCAACGTCGCTGCCCCTCCACCATTCGCTTCGCGAACGGTCCCCCTCCCCATGGCTTCGCCACAGGGAGGATCGGGAATGGCGGCTCGCCACCCCAAAACCGTCGCTGCCGGAATCGCCGGCCTCAATAACCCAGCGTCGCTTCCAGAAACCAGATGCGCTGCTGCGTCTCGTCGGCCCAGCCGTCGACAAGCCCGCTGGTCGCGATGTCGCCGCCCGCTTCGGCGGCGGCCTTCACCTCCTTGAGCTGGCCGAGCAGCAGCTTGTTGTCGTCGGCCAGATTGCGGATCATCGCTTCGGCATCGACCCCGGCGGCGTCATCGTCGCGAATCGACGCGCGGCGGCCGACATCGCCGATCGAGCGCAGCGTCGGCGCGCCATTCTTGCGCACCCGCTCGGCGATCAGATCGGTCGTCGCGAAGATCTGCGCCGCCTGCTCGTCGAACAGCAGGTGCAGTTCGCGAAAGCGCGGGCCCTGGATGTGCCAATGATAATTTTTGGTCTTGAGATAAAGCGCGAAACTGTCGGCGAGAAGCGCGTTGAGCGCGTCGGCGACGGCGGGAGTGTTGCCGTTTTTATCGGACATGGGAGCATCCTTTCTGTTGTCCCGCCGATATAGCGAAGGAGCACGACATTTTCCCATTGAAGCTTTGGCTAAGCATCATCGATAAAAACGATGAAGCGCATTCCAATCCGTCAATCAGCCGATCAATCCGAACGCGCCGAACGCGGTGCGCAGCCCCCATATCACGAGGATCGCGGCGGCCGCCCAGCGCAGATTTCGCGCCGCGCGCCGCCCGGCCAGCGCGGGACCGAATGCGAGGAACGGCAGCATCGACAGCGTCCAGCCGACCAGTCCGCCCGCCGCCGCCCATTGCCCGGCGCCGCTGGTCGCGGCGAGCGCCCCGATCAGGAAATGGCTGCGGTCGCCGAACTGGTTCGCGAGCATCCGGCCCGCCAGCGCGGCGGGCGGCGCATCCTCGGGGCAGGCGCCGGCTTCGACCTTCATCGGCCACAGCAACGCGACCGCCGCCGACAGCATCGCGAGCGTGACGAGCAGGGCGGCGACGCCCTGCCCGATCATCCGGTTCGCGATTGCCCCGGCGATCGCGGCGACGACCGCATGGACGATGAAGGCGCCGAAAAAAATGCCGATCGTGACGCGCCGGTCGCGGCGCGCGCCGATGAGCCGCGACAGCGCGATCCCGCTGCGCCCGTCGGCATTGGCGAGCAGCACCGCCACCAGCGCGAGCATGATTGCATCCATGATGCCGGACCTGAAGGCTTAGCTCGCCCAGGTCAATGCCCGAGCCGGCTCGCCACCGACGCCAGCCACGCCTCGTGCGCGGCCGCCGGCATCGGCCCGCGCGGCGCCTGCACCGCGTCGCTCATCGCGTCGAGATAGGTCAGGATCGCGGCGCGGTAGCCGCCGCCCGCCACCGCCGATTCGAGCCGGCTCGCCAGCGTCTCGACCGCGGCAAAGCCATTGTCGCGCGCGAGGCAGCGAATATCGTCGATCCCCCGCACGATCTCGGCGAACGCACAGCGCGGCAACGCCTCGGCGAGCGCGCCGATCTGGCCGATGATCCGGTTCTGCACGTCGAGATATGGGTCGGTCTGGTCTCGCATCGTCCACCCCCTGTTCCTGCCGGAGACGATGCGCCTCTTTGGTTAATGCGCGGTTAGCGGTGTCCGGGAAGCCCGCCGAGGCTCTGCTTGCTGCGATACATATCGCGGTCGGCGGCCGCCAATATGTCCGATTCGTTCATTCCCGTCTGGAGCATCGCGACCCCGAAACAGGCCGACAGGGCGATCTCGTGCCCGTCATAATGCGCGGGCGCCGCAGCCAGCACGTCGCCCAGCCGCTTCACCTGCACGCGCGCGCCCTCCTCGCTCGACTGGTCGAGGATCAGCCCGAACTCGTCGCCGCCGATACGCGCCGCGACGTCGGTCGCGCGGATCGAGCCCGCAAGCCGCTTGGCGATTTCCATCAGCGCGAAATCGCCCGCGGCATGGCCGAAGCTGTCGTTGATATATTTGAGCTGATTGACATCGACGAACACGACCGCGGCGCGCTCGGCATGACGCTCGAACCGTGCCATGCGGTGGTGGATCGCGGTCAGGAAATAACGGCGGTTGAACAGCGGGGTCAGCGTGTCGCGCTCGGACACGCGTTCCAGCTCGGCGACGGCGATCTTCAATACGCGGTTCTCGCGGCGCAAGGCGTCGCGTTCCCGGCGTATCTCCCGCAGCTGGTCCTCGATGGAGTCAACGGAAACGGCGGCGAACTGGTCGACCGCGATTCGTGCCCCCCCTATGCTATCCATGCCTCGTCCCCGGCGCGCCCTACCCTCCGCCGGCCGGATGCCAGCGGATATGTTGCGGCAACCCTAGCCGCGACTTGATACCAATCGGTAAACGCGGAAGACATCAATTGCGCGACGTTGCCCGCGCGCCAAGCAGTCGCTAGGGGGAGGGCGGCGGCGATTCATCGGCGTCCGCAGGAGGGATAGGGTGATGGGCGACAGCGCGCCGCAGATCGGTGTCATCATGGGCAGCCAGTCGGACTGGCCGACGATGGCGCACGCGGTCCAGATCCTCGAGGAATTCAGCATCGCGCACGAGGTGCAGATCGTCTCGGCGCACCGCACCCCCGACCGCCTCGTCGCCTATGCCAAGAGCGCGGCGGAGCGCGGGCTCAAGGCGATCATCGCGGGCGCCGGCGGCGCGGCGCACCTGCCCGGCATGGTCGCCTCGATGACGCGCGTCCCCGTGCTCGGCGTCCCCGTCCAGTCGGCCGCCCTCTCCGGCGTCGACAGCCTCTATTCGATCGTCCAGATGCCCGGCGGCATTCCCGTCGCGACCTTCGCGATCGGCAGGGCGGGCGCGACCAACGCCGCCCTCTTCGCCGCGGCGCTGCTCGCGAACGAGGACGCGGTCCTCGCCGACAAGCTCATGGCGTGGCGCGAGACGCAGACGAACAGCGTCGCCCCCGTTCCCGTTCGCGAAGGCTGACCTTCTTGCTCCCTCCCGGTTCGACGATCGGCATATTGGGCGGCGGCCAGCTCGGCCGCATGCTCGGCCTCGCTGCCGCGCAGCTCGGTTACAAGGTCCATATCTACGCCCCCGACGCCGAAAGCGTCGCGGCCGAGGTCACCGCGCACCACAGCCAGGCGGCGTGGGACGACGAACCGCGCCTCGCCGCCTTCGCCGCGGCCTGCGACGTCGTGACCTATGAATTCGAAAATGTGCCGGTCGACACGGTGCGCTTCCTGTCGGGCCATGTCGCGGTGCGCCCTGGCGCGGCGGGGCTCGAGATTGCGCAGGACCGGCTCGCCGAAAAGACTTTCGTCGCCGGGCTCGGCGGCCGCCCCGCCCCCTTCGCCGCGGTGTCCGACCGCGCCGCGCTCGATGTCGCGATCGAGCAGATGGGCGCCCCCGCGATCCTCAAAACGGTGCGCATGGGTTATGACGGCAAGGGGCAGGCGCGGCTCGCCTCGCCCGCCGACGCCGATGCGGCATGGGATGCGATCGGCCGCCACGCGGCAGTGCTCGAAGGCTTCGTGACCTTCGCCCACGAATTTTCGGTGATCCTCGTGCGCGGCATCGACGGCGAGGTCCGCTTCTGGGATTCGCCGGTCAATGTCCACGAGGGCGGCATTCTCGCGACCTCCAGCCTGCCGCCGCCGCAGATCGTCACCGACCAGCAGGACGAAGCGCGCGCGCTGATGGCGAAGATCGCCGCCGAGCTCGACTATGCCGGCGTCCTCACCGGCGAATTTTTTGCGACGGATAATGGTCCGGTGTTCAACGAGATGGCGCCGCGCGTTCACAACAGCGGCCACTGGACGATCGAGGGCGCGGCGACCAGCCAGTTCGAAAATCATATCCGCGCGGTCGCGGGCCTGCCGCTCGGCAGCACCGCTTGCGGGCCGCTGCCCGTCACGATGCGCAACCTGATCGGCGCCGGCATCGCCGACGTCCCCGCGCTGCTCGCCGACGAAAATTGCCACGTCCATCACTACAGCAAGACCGAGGTGCGCGAGGGGCGCAAGCTCGGTCACGCGACCTGGGCCGGAGCCTCCCCCGCATGAATCGTCCTGAAATCACGCTGATCCTCGCGCGTGCGGCCAATGGCGTGATCGGCGCCGGCGGCAAGATGGCGTGGCACCTCCCCGCCGACCTCCGCCGCTTCAAGCAGCTCACCATGGGCCGCCCGATGATCATGGGGCGCAAGACCTTCGACAGCCTGCCCGCGATCCTCGAAGGCCGCCGCCACATCGTGCTGACGCGCGATCCCGACTGGCAGGACGAGGGCGCCGAGCCGGTGGCGACGGTCGAGGAGGCGCTGCGCCTCGCCAACGCGCCGCACGTGATGGTGATCGGCGGCGCCGAAATCTACCGCCTGTTCCTCCCCATCGCCGACCGCATCGAGCTCACCGAAGTCGCGCTCGAACCTGCGGGCGACGCGGCGATCGACTATCCCGCCGCCGCCGAATGGCGCGAGGTCGCGCGCGAGGACCATCCCGCCGACGAGGCCGGCCGCCCGGCCTACAGCTTCGTCACGCTGACAAGGAAATAGGCTGATGCGCCGCTGGATCCTGAGTATCCTGATCATCGTCGCGCTCGCCGCGGGCGCTTTCTTCGCGCTCGCCCCGGCGATGATCGAGAACGACCTCAACAAGATCGACGGCAAGCCGCTACCCAAGGTCTCGGCGCGCGCCGAGGCGCTCCACAAGACGCTGACGATCGTCGATCTGCACAGCGACACCCTGCTCTGGAAACGCAGCATCCTCGACCGCGCCGATCGCGGTCATATGGACCTCCCGCGGCTCGAGGACGGCCATGTCGCGTTGCAAGTGCTCGCCAGCACGACCAAGTCGCCCAAGGGGCAAAATTACGACGCGAACAGCGGCGACACCGACAATATCACCGGCCTCGTGATCGCGCAGCTCCAGCCGGTGCGGACGTGGAACTCGCTGCTCGAACGCTCGCTCTGGCACGCCGAAAAGCTGCACCGCGCCGTCGCCAGTTCGGCCGGCAAGCTGCGCGCGGTCGCGGCGCCCGGGGACATCGACACATTGCTCGCCGCGCGCCGGGGCAAGGCGGCGCCCGTCGGCGCGATGCTCAGCATCGAAGGGCTGCATGGCCTCGAAGGCAAGCTCGCCAACCTCGACAAGCTCTATGCCGCGGGCTTCCGCATGGCGGGGCTCACCCATTTCTTCGACAACGACCTCGCGGGATCGATGCACGGGCTCAAAAAGGGCGGCCTCACCCCGCTCGGGCGGCAGGTCGTCTCCGAGATGGAGGCGAAGGGCATGATCGTCGACATCGCGCATTGCTCGGCCGCCTGCGTCGCCGACATCCTCAAGATCGCCCGCCGCCCCGTCGTCTCCAGCCACGGCGGGGTGCAGGCGACGTGCAAGGTCAACCGCAACCTTTCCGACGAGCAAATTCGCGGCGTCGCCGCGACCGGCGGGCTGATCGGCATCGGCTATTGGGATGCCGCCGTCTGCGATACCTCGCCCGCGAGCATCGCGAAGGCGATGAAACATGTCCGCGACCTCGTCGGGGTCCGGCATGTGGCGCTCGGCAGCGACTATGACGGTGCCACCACCGTGCGCTTCGACACGTCGAAGCTCGTGCAGGTCACGCAGGCATTGATCGACGCGGGCTTTTCCGACGACGAAATCCGCGCCGTCATGGGCGGCAACGCGATCCGCGTGCTCAAGGCGGGGCTCGTCCCGCTGACGCCGCCGCCCTCGATTTCGGCGCCATGATCCGCCTCGACGGCCACGACCGCATCGAAGGGCGCTTGCGCGGCGGGGTGATCGCGCTCGGCAATTTCGACGGCTTTCACGCCGGGCATCAGGCGGTCGTCGGCCGCGCGGTCCATCATGCGAAGGACGAGGGATTGCCCGCGATCGTCGCGACCTTCGATCCGCATCCGGTGCGCTTCTTCAAGCCCGACGTCCCGCCCTTCCGCCTCACCACGCTCGATCAGCGGCAGGAACTCTTTGCCGAAGCGGGCGCCGACGCGATGCTCGTCCTCCCCTTCGACGCGGCGCTCGCGGGCACGACGGCGGAAGATTTCATCACCGCGCTCCTGCTCGATCGCTACGGCGCCGCGGGGGTCGTCACCGGCGCCGACTTCGTCTTCGGCAAGGGCCGCGGCGGCGATGTCGTGACGCTCGCCGACCATGCGCGGCGCCTCGGCTTCTTCACCGAGATGGTCGCCCCCGTCGACGATGCCGCGGAAGTCATCTCGTCGAGCCGCATCCGCGAGGCGCTGCAAGCGGGCGATTGCGCCACCGCGACGCGCCTCCTCACGCGGCCTTTCACCGTGCGCGGGCGGGTCCAGCACGGCGACAAGAACGGCCGCCTCCTCGGCTTTCCGACCGCGAACCTCGAAATGGGCCAATATCTCCGCCCGCGCTACGGCATCTACGCCGTCACCGGAAAGCTGCCCGACGGCCGCATCCTGAAGGGCGCCGCCAACCTCGGCATCCGCCCCAGCTTCGACCCGCCGAAAGAGCTGCTCGAACCGCATTTCTTCGACTTCGAGGGCGATCTCTACGGCCAGCTAATCGACGTCGCCTTCCACGCCTTCCTCCGCGCGGAAGCGAAGTTCGACAGCATGGACGCCCTGATGGCGCAGATCGCGGCCGACTGCGACGAGGCGCGCAGGCTATTGGCCGACATCTGACATCTTCGTCACCCCGGACTTGATCCGGGGTCCCGCTCGTCAACGTCGCTGGACCCCGGATCAAGTCCGGGGTGACGAGGTGGGTATCTCCTGCTCCCAAATTCTTTGCGCTGCCGCAAATCTGCGCTAAGCGCCGCGACCATGACCGACAGCGCACCAGACTATCGCGACACCGTCTTCCTGCCCAAGACCGACTTCCCGATGAAGGCCGGCCTGCCGCAGAAGGAGCCGCTGATTCTCGCCAAATGGCTCGAAGGCGATCTCGAGGGGCAGATTCGCGAAAGCCGCAAGGGCCGTGACCAATTCATCCTCCACGACGGCCCGCCCTACGCCAATGGCGACATGCACATCGGCCATGCGCTCAACCATATCCTGAAGGACATGGTCGTCCGCACCCAGACGCTGAAGGGCAAGGATGCTCCTTATGTGCCCGGCTGGGACTGCCACGGCCTCCCCATCGAGTGGAAGGTCGAGGAGCAATATCGCAAGAAAAAGCTCAACAAGGACGAGGTTCCGGTCGAGGAATTCCGGGCCGAATGCCGCGCCTATGCGCAGCATTGGGTCGACACCCAAAGGGAGCAGCTGAAGCGCCTCGGCATCGGCGGCGACTGGGACCATCCCTACCTCACGATGGATTATGCGGCCGAGGCCACGATCGTGCGCGAACTGCTCAAATTCGCCGCCAACGACATGCTCTATCGCGGCGCCAAGCCGGTGATGTGGTCGCCGGTCGAAAAGACCGCGCTCGCCGAGGCCGAGGTCGAATATGAGGATATCGTCTCGACCCAGATCGACGTGGCATTCAAGATCGTCGAGAGTCCGATTGCCGAGCTAGTCGGCGCGCATGCGGTGATCTGGACGACCACGCCGTGGACGATCCCGGTCAACCAGGCTTTGGCCTATGGGCCGGCGGTGGAGTATGAGCTTGTTAAGCTACAGTGTCGCAATAGCGAAAAGGGCTGGCCACTTTCGAGCATGAAGTGTCTGGTTGCCGTTCCGCTTGTGGAAGCCTTTACGGCGAGAGTACGAACCGCAGGCATATCCAGCTCTAATCTCGACACATATTGGGACGTTGAGCGGAAAAATCAGCAGACGATCAAAGGCTCCGACCTCGCCGGCACCATCGCCCGTCACCCGATGCACGCGCTCGGCGGCTTCTTCGCGCGCCCGCGCCCGTTCCTCGCGGGCGATTTCGTCACCACCGACAGCGGCACCGGGCTCGTCCATATGTCGCCCGACCATGGCGAGGACGACTTCGACCTCTGCAAGGCGAACGGGCTCGACCCCGTGTTCGCGGTCGAGGGCGACGGCAAATATCGCGCCGACTGGGCCTGGCTCGGCGGTCAGGGCAGCGTCATCAACCCCAAGTTCAACGCGCCCGACGGCCCGATCTGCTCGGACCTGCGCGAAGCGGGCGCATTGCTCGCCGCGTCGGCCGATTACCAGCACAGCTATCCGCATAGCTGGCGCTCGAAAGCCAAGGTCATCTTCCGCTGCACGCCGCAATGGTTCGTGCCGATGGACAAGGTGATGACGCATATCGAGCCCAAGACCCCGCGCGAGAAGCGCTGGGAGAATGAGGGCGGCGCGCTCAACCCGCATGAAGAGGATCTTTGCGACGCCCCGACCTTGCGGCAGGCGGCGATGCAGGCGATCGACGACACGCGCTTCGTCCCCGCCAAGGGCCGCAACCGCATCGGATCGATGGTCGAGGGGCGTCCCGACTGGGTGCTGAGTCGCCAGCGCGCATGGGGTGTGCCGATCACGCTCTTCGTCGACCGCAAGACCGGCCACTATCTCAACGACCCGGTCGTCAACGACCGCATCGTCGCCGCGGTGCGCAAGGGCGGCGTCGATGCGTGGAGCGACGCGCGCGCGCAGGACTATCTCGGCGATCAGTACGACGCAGCCGACTACGAGCGCATCACCGACATTCTCGACGTCTGGTTCGATTCGGGCTGCACCCACGCCTTCGTGCTCGAAAGTGGCAAATGGCCCGCGCTGATCCGCCACGACGGCTCGACGCACAGCGCCGACCTCTATCTCGAAGGCAGCGACCAGCATCGCGGCTGGTTCCAGTCGTCGCTGCTCGAGTCGTGCGGGACGCGCGGACAGGCGCCGTACAAGGCGGTGCTGACGCACGGCTTCACGATGGACGCCAAGGGCTTCAAAATGTCGAAGTCGCTCGGCAACACGATCAGCCCGATCGACCTGATGCGCGATTATGGCGCCGACATCCTGCGTCTCTGGGCGCTGTCAGTCGATTTCACCGAGGATCACCGCATCGGCAAGGAAATCCTGACCGGGGTCGCCGACCAGTATCGCAAGCTGCGCAACACCTTCCGCTACCTGCTCGGCGCGCTCGACGGGTTTACGGAGGAAGAACGCGTCACCGACGTCGCGGCGATGCCCGAGCTCGAACGCTATATGCTCTCGCTGCTCGCCGATCTCGACGCGAAGATGGCGCAGGCGGTCGATGATTTCGACTACAACACATACACCCGCCTGCTCGCCGATTTCTGCAACGAGGATCTGTCGGCCTTCTATTTCGACATCCGCAAGGACGTCCTCTACTGCGACCTCGGCCCCGCCGCCCCGCTCGGCACCGACACGCGCCGCGCATACCGCAGCGTGCTCGATGTGCTGTTCCACGCGCTCGTCCGCTACGCGGCGCCGGTGCTGGTGTTCACCAGCGAGGAAGTGTGGGGCACGCGCTATCCGGAAGCCGGCAGCGTCCACCTCCTCGAATGGCCCAACCTCCCCCCGCTCACCAACCTTCGTCATCCCCGCGAAAGCGGGGACCCAGAGCGTGCGTCGGCTGATCCCACACTGGGTTCCCGCGTCCGCGGGAATGACGAGTTGGTGAAGCGTTGGGATCGTCTGCGCGAAGTCCGTTCGCAAGTCACCGAAGCGATCGAACCCTATCGCCGTGAGAAGACGGTTCGCTCCTCGCTGGAAGCCGAAGTTTCGGTTCGCACCAAGGACGCGGCGTTGGCGAACATTCTCGCCGACGTGGGGGCCGAAGAGCTCGCCGAACTGCTCATCGTATCGGCGGCAAGCACGACGGGGTTCACCGACGATACAGTTGCCGACATCACAATGGTGGACGTGACCCCGACCCAGAACCACAAATGCGGCCGCTGCTGGCGCCACCTGCCCGAGGTCGAGACCGACGGCAGCTTGTGCAATCGCTGCGACGCGCTATTGACCTCGGCATGACCAGCGCCCGTTCCCCCTATCTGCGCTTCGGCCTGATTTTCGCGGCCGCCGCCTTCATCCTCGACCAGATCGTCAAATGGGTCGTCACCGTCCCCCTGTCGCTCGAGCCCAAGGGGCAGATCGAGATCACGAGCTTCTTCAACCTGACCTGGGCGGAGAATTGCGGCATTTCGCTGTCGATGTTCGCGAGCTGCACCGACACGACGCGCTGGACGCTCGTCGCGGTCACCGGGATCGTCGCCGCCGCGGTCGCCTTCTGGATGACGCGCGAACAGGCGAAGGGCGACGTGATCGCGCTCGCGATGATCCTCGGCGGCGCGCTCGGCAATATCGTCGACCGCGTGCGTTTCGGCTATGTCGTCGATTTCGCCGACCTGCATTTCGGCGATTTCCGCCCCTTCATGATCTTCAACGTCGCCGATGCGTGCATCACGCTCGGCGTGCTTTTGCTGGTTGCGCGCGCGCTGCTCTTGGGCGAAAAGACCCCAGCCGCGGACGCCCGACCGTCCGCCGAGTAAACGGGGCGCATAGGAGTTTTTTGACGTGAACCGGACCACCGCCATCCTGGCAGCCTCGATATTTGCCACCACCCTGTCGGCCTGCGGGTCGAACAGCCTGTTCAGCCGCGACCGGCCCGACGAGATGATGGTGTCGCGTCAGGCGCCGCTCGTCGTGCCGCCCGACTTCTCGCTCACCCCGCCCGCGCCCGGCACTGCGCGCCCCGGCGGCGAATCGACCGCCGAACAGACGCTGCGCGCGCTCTTCGGCGGCGCGTCGCAGCGCAGCGCGAGCGAGACGCAGATCATCGGCGCCGCCGACGGCCAGCGCGCCGACCCTGGCATCCGCAGCGCGGTCGGCAGCCCCGGCACGCAGGTCGTCGACAAGGGGCTTGTCGTCCGCGACATCCTGGCCGCCCCCGAAGGCGACGGCCGCGACGCACAGGCTTCGATTCCGGGGGCGTAATCCCTCAATCCTGCAAGGGAATCGGGCGGCTTCGGCCGCCCTTTTTCATGCCCTGCGCGTGACCGGCACGCGGCGATGCCGCATGGCCGCGCCCTCTTTGCGTCTTCGTGCGAGAAACCTGGGGCAGCGCTTCCCTCGCAATCTCACACAAAGACACAAAGCGGGCAGCTTCCTTCTTCGCGCCTTTGCGTGAGATTATTTCAGCCTCAGGCCCGCGCGCCCGCCTCCTCGACCCCCGCGCTGTTGTGGCGCAGGGCCTTCAGCACGGTATCGACGATCTGCGGCGCGTTGAGCCCCGCGGCGTCATATTGCAGTTCGGGTTTGTCCTGATCCTGGAAGACGTCGGGCAGACGCATCGTGCGCAGCTTGAGCCCCGCGTCGATCAGCCCCTCGTCGCTCGCGAGCGTCAGCACATGCGCGCCGAGCCCGCCGATGCTGCCTTCCTCGATCGTCACGCAGACCTCGTGGCTCGCCAGCGTCTTGCGGATCAGCTCCTCGTCGAGCGGTTTCGCGAAGCGGAGGTCGATCACGCTCGTCGAAAGCCCGCGCGCTTCGAGCGTGTCGGCGGCCTTGAGCGCCTCGGCGAGCCGCGTGCCGAGCGACAGGATCGCGACGGTCTTGCCGCTGCGCACGACGCGGCCCTTGCCGATCGGAAGCTTCTCGGGAACCGCGGGCAGCGCCACCCCGGTGCCGCCCCCGCGCGGATAGCGGAAGGCGATCGGGCCGGCGTCATATTCGGCCGCGGTATAGGTCATATGGACGAGCTCGGCCTCGTCGGCCGCCGCCATCACCACCATGTTCGGCAAGGTCGCGAGATAGGTGACGTCGAACGAGCCCGCGTGCGTCGAGCCGTCGGCGCCCACAAGCCCCGCGCGGTCGATCGCGAAGCGCACCGGCAGATTCTGGATCGCGACGTCGTGGACGACCTGATCGTAAGCGCGCTGGAGGAAAGTCGAATAGATCGCCGCGAACGGCCGCATTCCCTGCGCCGCGAGCCCCGCGGCGAAGGTCACCGCATGCTGCTCGGCGATCCCGACGTCAAAGCTGCGCTCGGGATGCGCCTTCGCGAATTTGTCGACCCCGGTGCCCGACGGCATCGCGGCGGTGATCGCGACGATCCGCTTGTCGCGCTCGGCGAGCTTGGCGAGCGTTTCGCCGAAGACATTCTGGTAGGCGGGCGGGCCCGGCGGCGCCTTCGCCTGCTCGCCAGTGATGACGTCGAATTTCTGCACGCCATGATATTTGTCGGCGGCGGCCTCGGCGGGCGCATAGCCCTTGCCCTTCTTGGTCACCGCGTGGATCAGCACCGGGCCATGCTCGCTGTCGCGGACATTTTCGAGCACCGGGATCAGATGCTCGAGATTATGCCCGTCGATCGGCCCGACATAGTAAAAGCCGAGTTCCTCGAACAAGGTCCCGCCCATCGCCATGCCGCGCGCGAATTCGTCGGTCTTTCTCGCCGCCTTGTGCAGCGGCTCGGGCAATTTGCGCGCGAAGCGCCGCGCGATCTCGCGCAGCTCGACGAAGGGGCGCGACGACACGAGCTTCGCCAGATAGGCAGAAAGTCCGCCCACCGGCGGCGCGATCGACATGTCGTTGTCGTTGAGGATCACGATCAGCCGGTTGCCCGCCTGCTGGGCATTGTTCATCGCCTCATAGGCCATGCCCGCCGACATCGATCCGTCGCCGATCACCGCAATCGCGCGCCCGGGTTCGTCCTTGAGCTTGTTGGCGATCGCAAAGCCCAGCGCCGCGCTGATCGAGGTCGACGAATGCGCCGCACCGAACGGATCATATTCGCTTTCGCTGCGCTTGGTGAAGCCCGAAAGCCCGCCGCCGGTCCTGAGCGTGCGGATGCGGTCGCGGCGCCCGGTGATGATCTTGTGCGGATAGCATTGGTGGCCGACGTCCCACACGATCTTGTCGCGCGGCGTGTCGAACACATAATGGAGCGCGGTCGTCAGCTCGACGACGCCGAGCCCCGAGCCGAGATGCCCGCCCGTCGTCCCCACCGCCGAAATCATCTCGGCGCGCAGTTCGTCGGCGAACTGGCGGAGGTCTTCGGGCTTCAGCTTGCGGAGGTCGGCGGGGACATCCACCGTGTCGAGCAGCGGCGTATGCGGACGATCGGTCATCGCGCGGTCATACTGCCAAGCGGATAGGGTGTCGAACGAAAAGGGATCAGTCGCCGCCCTCTTCCTCGCGCCGCTTCGCCGCATCGATCTGCGCGTAAAGCCCGCGCACCATCAGGTCGGTGAATACCAGCATCACCCCGACCATGCCGAGGAACAGCGCGACCGCGATGGCGGGCAGCGGCCCGATCGTCTCGACGCCTTCCTTCTTCATCACCGCGGCCAGCAGCGCCGCCGCCGCCATGAAGCCATAGCCGATCAGGCGCGGAATTCGGGTCATGCGCGCCGACGCCGGGGTAGCCCAGTGGAACCAATGGCGCTTCGGGGGCATATGAAAGCGGCGAAGGAGCGTCGTGACATGAAAGCCACATGCGGCGAAATGCGTCCCTCCGCAAGACGAAGACGTTGCAAAGGCGCGTTGTTTACTTACACCCCCGTAAAGAGGGGTATAGACAAAGAAAATATAGGCGGATGTTTATGCCCGATTTGACCTTGTTGTTCCGCTTGGCCCGTCCGGTTCGCTCGCTCCCTCTTCTTGCCGTCTTCACTGTCGCCGGCCTCGCCGCGCCCGCCGCCGCCGAGGATGCCGCGCTTCCCTATGACCTGCCGGCGATCGGCGACGCCATGCTCGCCACCGGCGACGACGAACAGGCGGTCGCCTATTTCCAGAACACCGAGATAGACGAGACTATCCTGCTGCCTCCCGCGCGGCCGCAGGACGACGATCCCGAACGCAAATGGTCGCGCGACTATTTCGCGGTCGCTGTGGGGGTTTTGAACACGCCGAAATATAACGGCTCGGACGATCGGCGCACCCTGCCGGCCTTTTATTTCCGCGGGCGGGTCAGCGGCTTTTCCTTTTCGACGCGCGGCACCAATTTGGTGGTCGACCTGATCCGCCAGCGGCGGGGGCAAAGGACCGACTTCAAATTCGGCCCGACGATCAGCCTGCGCGGCGACCGCAGCGGCAAGATCGACGATCCGCAGGTCGCGGCGCTCGGCAAGCGCAAGGTCGCGGTCGAGCTCGGGCTGTTCGCCGGGGTCACCCAGACCGGCGTTCTGACCAGCAAATATGACCAACTCGGCTTTCGCATGTCGGCGTCGAAGGATGTCTCGGGCCGCCACGGCAGCTGGACCGCTTCGCCGACGATCGATTATGGCACGCCGCTGTCGAAACGCGCCTATATCGGTGTCTCGGCCTCGGTGAACTTCTACGGCAAGGGTTTCGGCCGCTATTATTACGACATCGACGCCGAAGACAGCGCCGCGAGCGGGCTGCCCGTCTATGACGGCGCGGGGCGCAAGGCGACCGCGGGCAAATATACGCTGGGCATCGCGGGCGCCTATTCGCTGTCGGGCGACCTTCGAAAGGGGTTCACGCTGATCGGCGGCGCGCAATATGGCCGCATCGCCTCGCGCTTCGCCAGATCGCCGATCGTGGCCGACGCCGGCAGCGCCGACCAATGGCTTTTCGGCGCCGGGCTGGCTTATCAATTCTGAGGGGGTTTCGGCCGAAACTAGCCGTCGCCCCCGCGAAGGCGGGGGCCGCTGTCGGTTTACGCGGGCGCCGCTGATTAAGGCCGCTGGCGGCCCCCGCCTTCGCGGGGGCGACGGTTATAGGCAACGGCGGTTCACCACCCCAAAGCCGCCCATGCCGAGCACGCAAAAAAGGGCGGCACGCGGCCGCCCTGGATCCCCGCCTTCGCGGGGATGACGCATTCCTTACCCACGCGCTTTCAGCGCGTGGAGAAATGCGTCACTTGATCTTGGCTTCCTTGAACTCGACATGCTTGCGCGCACGCGGGTCATATTTGCGCACCGACATTTTCTCGGTCATCGTGCGCGGGTTCTTCTTGGTGACATAGAAAAAGCCCGTGTCGGCGGTGCTCACCAGCTTGATCTTGACGGTCGTCGGCTTAGCCATGGCCCTATTCCTCGAAGTAACTGCACATCCGCCGGAGATCCGATGGATGCGGCGGGACTAGGGGCCCCGACGTTGGTGTGAAAAACATGAAAGGGCCGCGCGACGCCGCGCCGCCCTCCAATATCCGGGCGCCTTTGGCGGGATTCGGCCTTTCTGTCAAGCGAAAGCGAAGGGCGGGCGGCAAGATCGGCCGCCCGCCCAGGAGGGGTCTGCTCGCGCCCTCAGGCGTTCTCTATCTCGAAGCGGACGGTCATCACCTTCCAGCTTTCCTCGGGCACTCCGCCGCGCGTCGCGGGCTTGAAACGCCATCTGGCGAGCGCGCGGCGTTTCGTCGCCTCGAAAAAGGCCGGGCTGTCGGCGCTGATCAGCTCGACCGCCTTGACGCGCCCGTCGGTGCCGATGAGCACGCGGACCTTCGCCGCGCCTTCGATCCCGCCGCGCTGCTCGCGCGCCGGATATTCGGGCTGGAAGGCATCGGCGAAGCGCGGATCGATGTCGGCGAGCACGAGCTTCGGCTTGGGCGGCGCGACGGGCGGATCGAGCGGGACCGATGGCCCGCTGCCCGTCCCCGCGGGCGGGACATAGGGCGGAAGCGGCGGCGCCTCGGGCGGGTCCTGCGCCACCGGCGGCAGCGGGCTCGGCGGCGCCGTAACCCGTTGCTGCGGCGGCTGCGTCTGCGGCTTGGGGTCGGGCTGCGGTTCGGGCGGTTTCGGTTTGGGCAGAAGGATGCTTTTCCACGGCGGCGTGGCGGTCACGGGTTCGTCGACGATAATCATCGGCGACAGCGCCACCGCGGTCACCAGTGCTGCGGGGAGCCCTATCGCCAGCAGCGCGGCAACGGGCCGGTGGCGGTTGCCCGCGCCATAGCTGTTGCGGGGTTGAAGCGCCGGGGCGCCCGTAGGAACCGCCGCCCTCTCGGGCGCGGCTACAATCGCCGAAATCAGGGGTATCAGGGTCATGGCATCTCTCCTTGCCTGTCGACCCGGCCCCGGCGGCTGTCGACCGCCGCCATCAGCCCGGTCACGCAACAATGATGTTATAACATAACCTATTTGTCAAGCTGATCGCTTGGGTCTGCTTCCCGCTGCGCCCCTGCGAAGGCAGGGGCCCATCACCCGGGTTTGCGGCCAAGAAACCGCTCTAGAGCGCGTTCGGTTTTGATCGAATCAAAACCGGCACTCTAGATTCTTGTTTTACCGCGTTTTCCGAGTCGTCAGGTGATTCCACCTGACTTGAAAACGCTCTAAAGGTCGGCGGCAGGAGGTGGGCCCCTGCCTTCGCAGGGGCGCTACGGCGGCTTTCGTTATGAGCCCCCGGCCGCCGCCAGCCGCGCGACCGCCTCGCCCTTGTCGATCAGCGGCAGCAGTTCCGCCATGTCGGGGCCATGATCACGCGCCGTGAGCGCGCGGCGCAGCGGCAGGAAGAGCGCGCGGCCCTTGGCCCCCGTCGCCTCCTTCGCCGCGCCGGTCAGCGCGTGCCACGGGTCGCCCGCCCAGTCGATGCCCGGCGCGGCGGCGGCGGCGGCGGCGAGCACGGCGCGGTCGGCGTCCTCGACGGGCGGCGGCGCAAAGGGCCCGTCGAACACCGCCACCCACTCGGCCGCCTCGGCGACCGTCGCCAGGTTCGGGCGAATCGCGTTCCAGCGCGCTTCGCCGATCGCGGCGGGCAGGCGGTCGGCGACCGCGGCGTGGGGCGTGTGATGCAGGATTTTCTGGTTGAGCAGCGCGAGCTCCGCCTCGTCGAAGCGCGCGGGGGCGCGTCCGAAACGCGCGAAATCAATGCTTTCGATCAACGGCACCGCATCGGTCACCGGCTCGACCGGATCGCTGGTGCCGAGCCGCGCGAGCAGCGCGACGAGCGCGATCGGTTCGATCCCTTCCTCGCGCAGGCGCTCCATGCCGAGCGAGCCCAGCCGCTTCGACAATTTGCCCTCGGTCCCGACGAGCAAGGCTTCGTGCGCGAACTGAGGCGGCCGCGCCCCGAGCGCATCGAACATCTGGATCTGCGCCGCGGTGTTCGACACATGATCCTCGCCGCGCACGACGTGGGAAATGCCCATCGCGATGTCGTCGATCACGCTCGGCAGCAGATAGAGCCAGCTGCCGTCGGCGCGCCGTACGACGGGGTCGGACATCGTCTTCGGCTCGAAATGCTGCGGACCGCGGACCATGTCGGTCCATTCGATCGCGGCGTCATGGTCGAGCCGGAAACGCCAGTGCGGCGCCACGCCCTCGGGCACCGGCGCCCCCTCGGGCTTGCGCTCGTAAACCGGGGGCAGCCCGCGCGAGAGCAGCACCTTGCGGCGAATCTCGAGTTCCTCGGGCGTCTCGTAACAGGCATAGACGCGCCCCGCCGCCTTCAATTTCTCGAACTCACCCTCGTAAAGCGCAAAGCGCGCCGACTGCCGCTCCTCGCCGTCGACGTCGAGCCCGAGCCACGCGAGGTCGGCGCGAATGCCCTCGACATATTCCTCCTTCGACCGCTCGAGGTCGGTATCATCGATGCGCAGCAGGAAGCGCCCACCATGCTTGCGCGCCCACAGCCAGTTATGGAGCGCGGTGCGGACATTGCCGACATGAAGGCTGCCGGTCGGCGAAGGAGCGAAGCGGGTAACAACGGTCATAGGCGGCGCCTATAGCCTGTTTCGCACGCGACGCGAGTCCGGCGGATGTCAGGCAGTGCGAAAACCATGCGTGATCGGATAGCGCCGGTCGCGGCCGAAATTGCGCGTCGACAGCTTGACCCCCGGGGGCGCTTGGCGGCGCTTATATTCGGCGAGCATCAGCAGCCGCTCGATCCGCGCCACCGCGTCGCGATCGAAGCCGTAACGCGCGACGACATCGTCGACGCTCGCTTCCTCCTCGACCAGCATGTGGAGCATGCGGTCAAGATCGGCATAGGGCGGCAGGCTGTCTTCGTCCTTCTGGTCGGGGCGCAGTTCGGCGCTCGGCGGCTTGGTGACGATATTGTCGGGCATCACCGGGGTCACCGGGTTGCGCGACAGGCGCGGGACATTTTCGTTGCGCCATTTGGCGATCGCAAAGACCGTCATCTTGTACGCGTCCTTCAGCGGATTATAGCCGCCCGCCATATCGCCATAGATGGTCGCATAGCCGACGCTCATCTCGCTCTTGTTGCCCGTCGTCAGCAGCATCGGCCCGAACTTGTTGCTGAGCGCCATCAAGGTGACGCCGCGGATGCGCGACTGAACATTCTCCTCGGTGATGTCGACGTCGCGGTCGGCGAAGCTGTCCGCGAGCATCTGGTCGAAGGCCTCGACCGCGGGGACGATCGGGATCGTGTCGAGCCGGCAGCCGATCATCTTCGCGCAGTCCGCGGCGTCGGACAGGCTCTCCTCGCTGGTGAAGCGGCTCGGCAGCATCACGCACCAGACCTTGTCCGGCCCGAGCGCGTCGGCGGCGATCGCGGCGCAGATCGCCGAATCGATCCCGCCCGACAGGCCGAGCACGACGCCGGGGAAGCGGTTGCGTGTCACATAGTCGCGCAAGCTGAGGATCATCGCGCTATAGATGTCGGCGGGGTGCGCCTCCCATTCGGCGATCGCGCCGGGCTCGCAGACCCAGCGCCCGTCGTCCGCCTTCGTCCAGCGCGTGACGCGCTCCTCGGCCTCCCAGTCGGTCAACCGGTGCGCGGTCGTCCCATCGTCATTGAGGACGAACGAACAGCCGTCGAACACCAGCTCGTCCTGCCCGCCGATACGGTTGAGGAAGATCAGCGGCAATTTCGTTTCGGCGACGCGGCTTCGGAACACCTGCGTCAGCCGCCGCTCGTCCTTGTCGATTTCATAGGGGCTGCCGTTGACCGAGATCAGCAGTTCGGCGCCCTGCGCGGCAAGATGCCGGCACACCGTCGGCAGCCAGCCGTCCTCGCAGATCGGCAGCCCGAGCTTGACCCCGCGCCATTCGACGATGTCCGGCAGCGGGCCGGGCGCGAAGATGCGCTTCTCGTCGAAAGTGCCGTAATTGGGCAGTTCGTGCTTGCGCCGCGTCGCGACGATTTTCCCGCCGTCGAGCAGCGCGACGATATTATAGAGATCCGCGCCCTCCCGTTCGACCGACCCAACGAGCATCGCCGGACCGCCGTCGGCGGTTTCGGCCGCAAGCTCGGCGAGCAGCGTCGCCGCGCGCTCGGCGAGCGCGGGCTTCAGCACCAGATCCTCGGGCGGATAACCGATCAGCTGGAACTCGGGGTAGAGGATGAGGTCGGCGTCGCGGTGGCGGGCGCGAACCCTACGCATCGCATCGGCGTTGGCCGCGAGGTCACCGACCGCCTGGGTCATCTGTGAAAGGACGATGGAGAGCGTTTCGGTCATGTCAGCGGTTTAGGCGCAAGTCGGGCGATTTCAACCGAAGACCGATGCCCGGGACGGCTTTGGGGTGGGGAACGGGCGTTCGAGCTGCAAACTATTCTCCCCTCCCGCAGGCGGGAGGGGCAGCGAGACTTACGAACTTTGTTCGTTAGTCGCAGCGGGGTGGGCCATCGCAACGCTGCTGGCCCACCCCCGGCCCCTCCCGCCTGCGGGAGGGGAGAAAATGGCCTCTGTCAGCCGCTCTCCGCCCGTCCTTCCTTCGCCCTTCGTGTTCCCTCCCCTTTGCGCAAAACCAAAGGACGCGCCGCGGCGCCTTTACCCCTTCCCCTTCGCGCCCGCGCTGGCTAAGGGGGCGCGCAATCCCACCCCGCGCGAAAGGGCTTCGCAACCCATGAAACTCATCTCCGGCAACAGCAACCTGCCGCTGGCCCGCGCGATCGCGGACTATCTCGAACTGCCGCTCACCGATACGAGCGTGCGCCGCTTCGCCGACGAGGAAGTTTTCGTCGAGATCCACGAGAATGTCCGCGGGCAGGATGTGTTCGTCGTCCAGCCGACGAATTTCCCCGCGAACGACAATCTGATGGAACTGCTGATCATCAACGACGCGCTGCGCCGCGCGTCGGCAAAGCGCATCACCGCGGTCGTTCCCTATTTCGGCTATGCCCGCCAGGACCGCAAGCCCGGCCCGCGCACGCCGATCTCGGCCAAGCTTGTCGCGAACCTGATCACCACCTCGGGCGCCGACCGCGTGCTCGCGATCGACCTCCACGCGGGGCAGATCCAGGGCTTTTTCGACATCCCGACCGACAATCTCTATGCCGCGCCGGTGATGAGCGCCGACATCCAGGCGCGCTTCGGCGGCAAGAATCTGATGGTCGTGTCGCCCGACGTCGGCGGCGTCGTGCGCGCGCGCGCGCTCGCCAAGCGGCTCGACAACGCTCCGCTCGCGATCGTCGACAAGCGCCGCGAGCGCGCCGGCGAATCGGAGGTGATGAACATCATCGGCGATGTTTCGGGCCGCTTCTGCATCCTGATCGACGACATCGTCGATTCGGCGGGCACGCTCTGCAACGCCGCCGCGGCATTGAAGGCCGCGGGCGCCGAGGGCGTCGTCGCCTATTGCACGCATGGCGTGCTGTCGGGCGGCGCGGTCGCGCGCGTCGATGCGAGCGAGCTCACCGAACTCGTCATCACCGATTCGATCATGCCGACCGACGCGGTGAACGACAGCAGCAAGGTCCGCGCGCTCACCGTCGCGCCTTTGCTCGGCGAAGCGATCAAACGCATCGCCGACGAAACCAGCGTCTCGAGCCTGTTCGATTGAGCATAATCCCCTTTGGTTAAAGCCGTGTGCTCCCGCGAAGGCGGGAGCCCATCTCGGATCGGTGCTATTTCGAGCCGACAGGAGATGGACCCCCGCCTTCGCGGGGGCACGCCAATTTTCGCAAGTACCTCATCCAAGTCGACCACGCTTTAAGTCAGGTCAGCGCGCGACGAGCGCGCCGACGATATGGTCGAGCTGGCGCCGGAAGGCGGCATGATCGGGCACCGCATGGACCAGCCCGCGCGTCGTCCAGCATAAGGCCTGCGCCATGCTCCCCGCGCGCGACACCGCCGAGCCGGGGCCGCTGAGGCGGATCGCCTCGGCCATCGCCGCGACCAGCCGCCGTTCCGCCGCACGCGCTGCCTCGGGCGGATCGCGCTGAAGCATCGCGATGATTTCCGCCCCATGCGGCGAAGCATGAAGCGCCCCCATATGCCGGCCCACCCACGCATCGAGCGCGTCGGCCAGCCGCTCGGCGAGCGTCTTCGCGGGCTGCTCGATACCGGCAAGCGCGGCCGTGAGCGACGTATCGACCACGCCCTCGGTCGCCCATTCGACCAGCGCGCCCTTCGATCCGAAGCGCATATAAAGCGCCTGCCGCGACACGCCGAGCGCCGCCGCGACATCCTCCATCGACGCCTTGCGCAGCCCGTAGCGCGCGAAGGTCGCGACGATCGGATCGAGAGGAAAATCGCCCGGCATGACGCTGATTTTACAATTTAGATCATATTTGTAAAATCGATAAAATCGGGCTGTTCGGGATGCAATAGCTTTGCATGGACTGGCGGCGCAGCCCGGGCTGGGCTAGCGCGAAGCCATGTCGATCACCTCTGACCTCGCCCTCGCCAACCGCCTCGCCGACGCCGCCGGCGAAGCGATCCGTCCGCTCTTTCGTTCGAACTGGGTCCACGAGGCCAAGGCCGATGCCTCGCCCGTGACCGAAGCCGACCGCGCCGCCGAAGCCGCGATGCGCCGCCTGCTCGACGCCGAGGCGCCGCGCGACGGCATCATCGGCGAGGAATATGGCGCCGAGCGCCCCGAAGCGTCGCGCCAGTGGGTGCTCGACCCGATCGACGGCACCGTCAGCTTCATGGCCGGCCGCCCGATCTTCGGCACGCTGATCGCGCTGCTCCAGGACGGCTGGCCCGTCCTCGGCATCATCGACCAGCCGGTCGCCGGCGAACGCTGGGTCGGCGCGCTGGGGCAACCGACCCTGTTCAACGGCGCCCCGGCGCGCGCGCGCGCCTGCCGAAACCTCGCCGACGCCGTGCTCGCGACGACCGGGCCGCAATATTTCAGCGATCACGACGGCGAGCATTTCATGGCGCTCGCCGCGAAAACGTCGCACAAGCGGATGGTCTTCGGCGGCGATTGCTATAATTACGGCCTGCTCGCGAGCGGGCATATCGACCTGGTGGTCGAGGCGGGGCTCAAGCTCCACGACTTCGCCGCGCTCGCGCCGATCGTCGAGGGCGCCGGCGGCACGATGTGCGACTGGAACGGCGATCCGCTGAGCGCCGACAGTGCAGGGCATGTCATTGCGCTCGGCGATCCGGCGCGGCTGGAAGATGTGATCGAGGGGCTCGCCTGCCACCACTGAGAAGGAGAGGAACGGACATGGCTTATGAAGGAAGCTGTCACTGCGGCGCGGTGACCTACAGCGTCGAAGGCGACATTCCCGACACGGCGATGAGCTGCAACTGCTCGCACTGCCGACGTAAGGGTTTTTTACTCAGCTTCGTCCCCATCGACCAGTTCCGGCTCGAGAGCGGCGCCGAGCGGCTGACGTCGTACAAGTTCAACAAGCATAATATCGACCATCAATTCTGCGACGCCTGCGGGTGCCAGAGCTTTTCGGTGGGCACTGGCCCCGATGGATCGAAGATGGCGGCGGTGAACCTGCGCTGCGTTCCGGGCGCCGACCTCGACGCGCTGAATATCCAGAAGGTCGACGGCGCGAGTTTTTGATCCCACAACGCTTGCATTTCCGGGCGAATCCACCTAAGCGCGCCGCTTCCGATTGTGTCGGCTGGCTGAAAGGGCTGCCAGGCCGACACCAAACGGACTTCAAAGGAGACCAAAATGCCCAAGATGAAGACCAAGAGCGGTGTGAAGAAACGCTTCAAATTCACCGCTTCGGGCAAGGTGAAGCACGGCGTCGCCGGCAAGCGCCACCGCCTGATTTCGCACAACTCGAAATATATCCGCACCAACCGCGGCACCAGCGTGCTCAGCGATTCGGACGCGGCCCATGTGCGCCTCTGGGCGCCCTACGGCCTGAAGTAAGGAGCGCTAGACGATGTCACGCATCAAACGCGGCACGACCACGCACGCCAAGCACAAGCGGATTCTGGATCAGGCGAAGGGCTATTATGGTCGTCGCAAGAATACGATCCGTATCGCCAAGCAGGCGGTCGAAAAGGCCGGCCAGTACGCCTATCGCGACCGCAAGGTCAAGAAGCGGAGCTTCCGCGCCCTGTGGATCCAGCGCATCAACGCCGCCGTCCGCGCCGAAGGCCTGACCTATTCGCAGTTCATGCACGGCGTGAAGCTCGCCGGCATCGAACTCGACCGCAAGGTCATGGCCGACCTGGCGATGAACGAAGGTGGCGTGTTCACCGCGATCATCGCGCAGGCGAAGGCGGCGCTGCCCAAGGCGGCCTGACGCTTTTCAGTCAAGGCGAACGAAATCAAGGGCGGTCCCGATGGGGCCGCCCTTTTTCGTTGGGGTGTCCGCAATCGGCCGATTGCTGCCCTCTCCTAGTCAAGCCCCTCCCCTTCAGGGGAGGGGAAACGAAGACTTGGCAGCTTGCTGCCTAGTCGCAGTGGGGTGGGGGCTATCGGCCTCGCGCAAGGCCGATAGCCCCCACCCCAACCCCTCCCCTGAAGGGGAGGGGATTATTATTAGAACCCGACGGCCGCTCACCACCCAAAACCGCCCTCCGCCCCCTCAATCCAACCCCGCCATCCGCATCCGCGCCTTCATCGCGGCGACGAAGGACCGCACCGACGGCAAGCCCGCGCGCGACGGGTCGAACAGCAGGTGGACCGGCAGCGGCGGCGGCGCTTCATCGGACAGCAGCGCGATCAACCGCCCGGCGTCGACCGCCTCGGCGAGCTGATAGCTCAACAGATTGGCGATCCCCAGCCCCGCCTCGGCCGCCGCGAGCACGCTATCGACGGTGTTGAGCACGAGCCGCGGCGGAACGTCGAGCCGCCAGCGCCGCGACGCGAATTGCCATTCGGCCGTCCAGCGCGGCCCCATCGTGCCGATCAGTTCGTGGTTCGCCAGGTCACCGACCGTCGCCGGCGGCCCGCGCCGCGCGAGATAGGCGGGGCTCGCGACGAGCATCTGGCGCACCCGGCCGATCCGTACCGCTTTGAGCGCCGAATCGGCGAGCGGTCCGATCCGCACCGCGACGTCGATCCCTTCCTCGACGATGCGGACATTGCGGTCGATCAGCATCATCCGCACCGTCAACTCGCGATGCTGCGCCATCAGCGCGCCGACGACCGGCAGCACATGCAGCCGCCCGAACATCACCGGCGCGGTCAAGTGCAGTTGCCCGCGCGGCTCGGCCCCGGCGCCGCGCAGCTCGCGCTCGGCCCCCGCGAGTTCGGCGAGAATGCGCCGCGCCTGCTCCAGAAAGGCCGCGCCCGCGTCGGTCAGCGCGACCGCACGCGTCGAGCGGAGGAACAGGCGCGTCCCCAGCCGCGCCTCGAGCGCCGCGATCCCGCGCGTCACCGCGGGCGGCGAGCTGCTCAGCTTGCGCGCCGCCGCGGCGAAACCACCCTCGCTCGCGACCGCGACGAACATTTCGAGCGTTGTGAGGCGGTCCATGATTATTCCATTTATCGGAATTAACTTGTTCGATCTTCGCCGATTAACACTCGCTCTGCAACGCCCTAGCTATCGGTCCGAAAGGAGCGGCCGATGGCGCGAAATTACCGGCACATTTTGTTCAACGACACGGTGAAGGCGCTGCAGGAACGCCATGGCTCGCGCGCCGCCTATATCAAGATGGACGCCGGCGCCGACGGCACCCCCGACGCGCTGACCGCGAAGGAACTGGGCTATATCGCGCTCCGCGACAGCTTCTATATGGCGAGCGTCACCGCCGACGGCTGGCCCTATATGCAGCATCGCGGCGGCCCCGCCGGGTTCCTCCGCCATATCGCGGGCAATCGCATCGGCTTCGCCGACTATCGCGGCAACAGACAATATATCAGCACCGCGAACCTGACGGGCAACGACCGCGTCTCGCTCTTCCTGATGGATTATCCGAACCGCGAGCGGCTGAAGCTCGTCGGCCATGCGGCGATCGTCGAACTCGCCGACGATCCCGCCACGGTCACCGCGCTGATGCCCGAAGGCTATCGCGCAACGCCCGAGCGCGCCTTCCTCATCGACGTGATCGGCTGGGAATGGAATTGCTCGCAGCATATCACCCCGCGCTTCACCGAGGCCGAGATTTCCGCCGCGGTCCGCCCGATGGCGGCCGAGCTCAACCAGCTGCGCGCCGAGCTTGCCGCGCTTCGTTCAATACCGCACCAGCCCGCTCCCCCACCCGACCTCCCATGAGCATAAACTGTTTGGGAGGCCGGGCGGGGGAGCGGGCTGGTGCGGGTTCGTCAAAATTTGCCCAAAAAGGAGACTGAACATGATCCGCCTCTATGCGTCCGAACTATCGGGCAATGCCCACAAGGTGCGGATGGCGCTCGCCTTCCTCGGCCTCGATTGGGACGAGCGGGCGACCGACGCGGCCGCGCGCCGGACCGACGCCTTCCGCGCGCTCAACCCGATGGCGCAGATTCCCGTCTATGTCGAAGGCGATTTCATCTTGCGCGACAGCCAGGCGATCCTCGCCTATCTCGCTGCGCGGCACCGGCCCGGCGAGTGGGACGGGCGCACACCCCAGGAGCGCGGCGCGATCATGGTCTGGCTTTCGCACGCGGCGAACGAGATTTTCAACGGCCCCGCGCTGCTGCGCGCCGAGCGCCTGTTCGGCTGGTCGGTCGACCGCGAGCGCGCGGCTGCGGTCGCGATGCGCATCCTGCCGGTCGTCGAGGCGCATCTCGCGGGGCGGGACTGGCTCGTCGGCGGCCGCCTGACCATCGCCGACCTCGCGGCGAGCCCCTATCTGGCGCTGATCGGCGACGCCGGGCTCGACCTTGACGACTGGCCGGCGATCCGCGACTGGACGCGCCGGATCGCCGCGCTGCCGGATTTTCCCGCGATGCCGGGCTGGCCGGCCGAAGGAGGTGAATGATGCCCTACGTCAATATCCGGATCACCCGCGAAGGCGCGACGGCGGAGCAGAAGGCCGAGCTGATCGCCGGCGTCACCGACCTGCTCCAGCGCGTCCTCGCCAAGAATCCCGCGACCACCGTCGTCACCATCGACGAGGTCGAGTTCGAAAATTGGGGGATCGGCGGGCTGCCCGTCCTCGACTATCGCGCCGCGCAGGCCGCGAAGGCGCAAAAGCCATGACCGCGAACAACGCCGCCCCCGCCTTTGCGACGATCATGTTCCTGACCGGGGTCGGCATCCCGATCCTCGCGGCATTGAACGGCGGCCTCGGCGCGCGGCTCGGCAGCCCGATGGCGGCGTCGATGATCCTCTTCGGCCTCGCTTTCCTGATCGCCACCGCCGGCGCGCTGATGACCGCCTCGATCGGCCAGATCCGCTTCACGTCGGACATTCCGGCCCCATTCTACTTCGGCGGGCTGTTCGTCGCCTTCTACGTCATCGCGGTGACCTTCATCGCGCCGAAATTCGGCGTCGGCAACGCGATCTTCTTCGTGCTCGTCGGCCAGTTGATCAGCGCCGCGACGATCGACCATTTCGGTCTGTTCGGCGCGATGCGCTCGGCGATCGACCTCAAGCGCGTCGCAGGCATCGCGCTGATGATCGCCGGCGTCTGGCTCGCGCGCCGCACGGGCTGAGGGCCGGGATGCGCGCCCGGCGTCAGCGCCGCCGATAGGTCCAGCGCCGCGCCTTCGTCCCGTCGATCGCCGAAATCGTCGCGGTCAGCACGTCGCCGTCGCGGACATATTCGATGCGCTGCGGATAATCGTGCGCCACATTCTCGAAGATCGCGCGCGTCCGCTCCCGCCGCACCAGCGCGAACGCCACCGGCGCCCCGCCTTGCGGCATCGCGATATAGGAAATCGCGCCATCGCCGCCGCGCGCGATGCGGATGAACTCATATTCGCGCAGTTCCTCACCGCGCCCCGAGCGGCTCACCCCCAGCATCACCCCGCCGCGCGGAGGCGTCCAGCTCTCCTCGGTCCAGCGCCCGTCGGCCTCGCCGACCCACGCGCCCGCGAGCCAGCCGAGATCGTCGACGCGCGCCGCAGGGCTCGCCGCCACCAGCACCGCCAAAGCCACCGCGATCATCCGCATGAGCCCCTCCCTCTCGCCGTCCTTTACCACCGCACCGACCCTATCGCCAATGGACAGCCCCCATCCCGCCCCCTATAACCCCTCCATCCCCGGGGAGCCTGTGTGCAGAAACAGGTTGAGAGCGGAACAAGCCGCGACCCGTTGAACCTGATCCGGGTAATACCGGCGGAGGGAGGGTCGGTATTCCATATGCGGAATCCCCATTCTCGCTCCGATAACTGGAGCGACTGCACATGGCCGACATCGATTCCCGCCTCGACAAACGCGCCGCCGAACCGATCGGCGTCACCACCGGCCCGATCCGCGGCAGCCGCAAGGTCCACATCGCCTCGCCCACCGGCAGCGGCATCCGCGTCGCGATGCGCGAGATCGACCTCGACCCGCACTCGGGCGAACCCAGCGTCCGTGTCTACGACACCTCGGGTCCCTACACCGACCCCAACGCCCGCATCGACATCGCGCAGGGCCTCCCCGAACTTCGCGCAGCCTGGATCCGCGCGCGCGGCGACGTCGAGGACGTCACCCAGCGCGAGGTCCGCCCCGAGGATAACGGCCAGCTCGGCCCCGACCGCAGCGGCGGCGTCCCCGCCTTCCCCAACGTCCGCAAGACCGTGCTTCGCGCCAAACCCGGCGCGAACGTCAGCCAGATGCACTATGCCCGCCGCGGCATCATCACCCCCGAGATGGAATATGTCGCGACCCGCGAGAATCTCGGCCGCGAACGCCTCGCAGACTATGTCCGCGACGGGCAGGACTGGGGCGCGAGCATCCCCGATTACGTCACCCCCGAATTCGTCCGCGAAGAGGTCGCGCGCGGCCGCGCGATCATCCCCAGCAACATCAACCACCCCGAAAGCGAGCCGATGGCGATCGGCCGCAATTTCCTCGTCAAGATCAACGCCAATATCGGCAACAGCGCGGTCGCGTCCGACGTCGCCAGCGAAGTCGACAAGATGGTCTGGTCGATTCGCTGGGGCGCCGACACCGTCATGGACCTCTCGACGGGGCGCAACATCCACGACACGCGCGAATGGATCATCCGCAACTCGCCCGTCCCGATCGGCACCGTCCCCATCTATCAGGCGCTCGAAAAGGTCGGCGGCATCGCCGAGGAACTGACGTGGGAGATTTTCCGCGACACGCTGATCGAACAGGCCGAGCAGGGCGTCGACTATTTCACCATCCATGCGGGCGTCCGCCTGCCCTACGTCCCGCTCGCCGCAAAGCGCGTCACCGGCATCGTCAGCCGCGGCGGCAGCATCATGGCGAAATGGTGCCTCGCGCATCACAAGGAATCGTTCCTCTACGAACGCTTCGACGAGATTACCGAGATCATGAAGGCCTATGACATCGCCTACAGCCTCGGCGACGGCCTCCGCCCCGGCAGCATCGCCGACGCGAACGACGAGGCGCAGTTCGCCGAGCTCTACACGCTGGGCGAGCTGACCAAGCGTGCGTGGGAGCAGGATGTGCAGGTGATGATCGAGGGCCCGGGCCACGTCCCGATGCACAAGATCAAGGAGAATATGGACAAGCAGCTCGAGGCATGCGGCGAGGCGCCCTTCTATACCTTGGGGCCGCTCACCACCGACATCGCGCCGGGCTACGACCATATCACCAGCGGCATCGGCGCCGCGATGATCGGCTGGTACGGCACCGCGATGCTCTGCTACGTCACGCCCAAGGAGCATCTGGGACTGCCCGACCGCGACGATGTGAAGGTCGGCGTCGTCACCTACAAGCTCGCCGCGCACGCCGCCGACCTTGCCAAGGGTCATCCCGCCGCCAAGGTCCGCGACGACGCGCTATCGAAAGCGCGCTTCGAATTCCGCTGGGACGACCAGTTCAACTTGGCCAAGTCCGCCGCGTGCGCGGCGATTTGGGACAACGCGCTGTCGAAGGCGCGCTTCGAATTCCGCTGGCGCGACCAGTTCAACCTGAGCCTCGACCCCGACACGGCCGAGCAGTACCACGACCAGACGCTCCCGGCCGAGGGCGCCAAATCGGCGCATTTCTGCAGCATGTGCGGCCCCAAATTCTGCTCGATGAAGATCAGCCAGGAAGTCCGCGAGTTCGCGAAGCTGCAAAATCAGGACAGCGCCGGCTTCCTCGCCGCCGAAGAGGCCGAAAAGGGCATGGCGAAAATGAGCGAGGTTTATGAGGAAACCGGGCGCGAGCTGTATATGGGCGCGGGTGGCCGGGAGCATGATTGATCCTACAAGTAGCCAGCAAACAGATTATTGACCTGCCGTCCGCGATTTGGGTTTCAAGGATGCTCAACCCACTGGAACTTCTTGACCTCGTTGAGGAGGGAATACGCCATCGCTCGGGCGCGGTATTTTATTCCGGCAGGGCGGCTTTTTCGCGCCCGTCACCTTTGTATGTGCTTGGACTGAATCCGGGCGGCTCTCCGACCAAACAGGCCGACGAGACAATTCAACGTGACATCAATTCCTATAGCGATCCGTCGAAGGAGTATTGGTCACGATATGCCGATGAAAGCTGGCGGGGGCGTGCACCCGGTACATATGGAATGCAGCCGCGCGTGCTGCATCTTCTCTCAAGTCTGGGCTTTGATCCTCGGACCGTTCCCGCGAGCAATGTGGTATTTGTCCGCACCCCTAGAGAAGCTTCGCTTGAGGGAGAGAAGCTAGCACTACTGGAGGCCTGCTGGCCCGTTCATCACGCTGTAATCCAACACCTTCGTATCAACACATTACTATGTTTCGGCGGCACGTCCGGGCGCTGGGTACGCGAAGCTCTTGGTGCGCACGAACTAGTAGACATTTTCACCGAAGAAAACTCCCGTCGCTGGACCTCTTCCGCACACCTGAATAGCACAGGCCTTTGCGTCATAACAGCAACGCATCCCAGCATTGCAAACTGGCGAAATCCAGCCGCCGACCCAACCTCGCTTGTCAGGCGTATGCTCTTACGAAGGTGGTGAGGCTGGTTATTGCGGTCCTAGTTGCCCTTCCGCTCCGGATCGGAAAACAGCCGTACACGGAGTGCATATTGGTGCGCTCGATGCCTCCCCTGCTCGGTGAGCTCGACCCAATAGTCAGGGGAATTTGGTAAATGCGCAACATCTCCGATTGGATTTAAGGATTGCTCCACCTATCAAAGCAATCGGTATTTCTCCGGTATCAGGAGCGGCCGAACTTTCGAGGAATTGGCGTGTCTACAGGCCAATATCCCTTTTTCTCAATATGCTGGAATTGTCCAGATCGCCAAAGGTTTGTGCCCAGCACCTTTGACTTATCGCCGCCGTCTATGACGTATCCCTCTGCCTCCAAGCGCTGGAGAAGCTCACTTCGCGTCAGCGGTCGTCCGTCTGACAAAATTTGTCGCCTCGCTGCTGCCATCATCTCGGCGACATAGGCAGACCGCGCGCGCCTCGAGCGACTCCCTTTCCACAAATCAAGCTGCGGTAATTCCTGCTCCTTTTCTAGCATAGAAAGCTGTCGGTATGTCTCGATCAATTTTTCGAGTGCCTCGGACTCCAAACGTAACTCTTCACGTCTTTTCAGTAGTTTGGACAAAAGTTCCCGGATCGATTCATCTGCCATTTCCGCCTCCGAGTCATCGTTTTGCGCAAAATAACACACCAAAGCCACTCAGAGAACCAAAAAGGGGTTGCGCTCCGATTTAAGAGTTCCTATGCAAGATTCGCGAAGCCGTATCTGCGAGTCTCGCAGCAGGCGGAGCAACAAGCGAAGGGTGAATCAGATGGGGGCCACCCCAAAGGATGACCCCCCAGCAAGCTGAGTGACGATGCACTCGGGCCTACCTAGCAGTTGCCTGCTCGCATGCATCGCCACTTGGGTCAACCTGAAGTCCGACGATTTCGGGGAAGGACCGGTGGGTAAGATGTTTGCAAGCTGTGGAAAACCGCACGCGATCACGCTTATTTACTCGCGCCCAACCTGACTTCGTTCGGGCTTCATCGATCACAACGATGAATGTTCGAAAGGTAAAATAGATGTCTAAGGTTGCTGCATATCATTCGATCAAGCCCGGCACGCGTGTCCATCACAACGACAACAAGTGCACCGAGGGCAACAATATCGAAAGCTACAACCGCCGCAGCGGCACTGGTGGTCATCCGCTCTGTGACCACTGTAAGCGGCTGTAAAAAACAGGGGGTGCGGCGCCGATGGCGTCGCCCCCACACCATGCTACACTCCCACCCGTGCGCGCCCGGAACCCCCTCTACGTCATGGCCAAGCCGCCGCCGGAGGTGCAAGCGGTGATCGCCGCACTGCCGCGCAACGACCCCGGACGCGGCCCCGACCTGCTCCATGTCACGCTGATCTCGCTCTACGACCTCCATTATGCCCCGCCCGAGTGGCTGCCCGCGACCATCGCCGCGCTGGACGGCTTCGCCGCACCGCCCTTCCCGCTCCGCTTCGACAGACAAGAGAACCACAAGGCGGTGACGCTGCGCACGCGCGAACCGCTGGCCGAGGCGCGGGCGTTCCAGAAGGCGCTGGTCGACCATCTGCTGCGCGAGAAGGCGCCGATCATGGACGGCACCACCCCCGAACCGCATATCACGATCAACTATCGCGGCGACCGGCTGGGTTCGCAGACGTTCGGCGCGCTGAAACTGCCGCCGATCGAATGGACGGTGCGGGACATATTGCTGATGGAAAGCGTTGTCGGAAAGACGACGCATATCGAGCACGGCCGCTGGGCGCTGACGCCGCCCGGCGACTGAGCGCGGCGCGGCCACGACAACAGGCGGCACGAGAGAGGAGAGCAGCCATGGCGACGATCACGATCGGCACACCCGCGGACAAGGCGCGGCTGCTCCACACCCTCGTGCTCGGCTTTGCCGCCGACCCGGTGGCGCGCTGGGCCTCGCCCGACGCCGCCACCTATATGAGCCGCCGCCACGAATTTTTCGGCGCCTTCGGCGGCGCGGCGTTCGAGCATGGGACGGCGTTCGTCGCCGACGACGGCGCCGCACTCGCGACCTGGCTGCCGCCGGGGGTCCAGCCCGACGGCGAGGTCATGGGCGCGATCATGGACGAACAGACCCCCGCGCACCGCAAGGCCGAACTCGACGCGCTCGTCGACCAGATGGACCGTTTTCCACCCGGCCGACCCGGTCTGGTACCTGCCGCTGATCGCCGCCGATCCCGCGCATCAGGGCCGCGGGCTCGGCACCGCGCTGATGGAGGCGGCGATCGCGGTGATCGACGCCGACGGCCGCCCCGCCTATCTCGAAAGCTCGAACCCGCGCAACATCCCGCTCTACCGCCGCTTCGGCTTCGAAAGCATCGGCGAGATCCGCACCCGAACTTCGCCGGTCCTGACCCCGATGTTGCGGCCGGGGCGGGGGTAGGCGCGCGGCCCGATCCTATTTCGCACACCGTCGCCCCAAAACCTCTTTCCTATAATATCCGCATCTGGTTCATCCTTCCCGATGAAGCAGGAAAAATTCCCCCCTCGCCCCGCCGCGCCGCACGACGATGCCGCCCCGGCCCCCTTCACCCCCGTGCCGCTGCGCGCGCGCCACGACGGCTGGACGCCCGAGCGGCAGGTCGGCTTTATCGAGGCGCTCGCCGAAACGGCCTGCGTCGTCCAGGCGGCGGCCGCGGTCGGGCTCTCGGCGACCGCCGCCTATAACCTCCGCCGCCGGCCCGAGGCGCAGGCGTTCCGCCTCGCGTGGGACGCCGCGCTCGACATGGGCGTGCGGCGGCTCGCCGATGCGGCGCTGTCGCGCGCGGTGCACGGCGTCGCGCGCCCCGTCTTCTATCAGGGCGAGCAGATCGGCGAGCGACGCTATTATGACGAGCGGCTGACCCAGTTCATCCTTCGCCGCCGCGATCCGGTGCGCTTCGGCGACTGGCGCGACGGGCGCGAGGCAGTGCAGCATTTCGACGGCCCCGCGCTGATCCTCGCGCGGCTGCTCAGCCTGACCGAGGACGCCGCCTATATGGGCGAGGACGAGGGCACCCCGGCGGCGCCCGACCCCGCGCTGCTCGCCGCCGCGCTCGGCATCGACCCGCGCGTCCTCCGCCCCGAAGACGCGGACGAGGAGGATGATTATTGAGCGACGGGTATCATTTTACCGGAGGGGAATGACAAGTTTGACAACTTCCGCCCTGCCGAACGAAAAAATCTCTCCCTTTTCGTCATTCCCGCGGAGGCGCAGACGGCGCGCAGCGCCTCCGCGGGGATGACGAGGGGTGGTCGGTCGCTCCACCCGTTTCGGCCCGCCGCACCCGCCTCGACTCGTCCCCGCGTCCCCGATAGGCTGACAGCGGTTACCAATACAGGGAGAACAAGGATGCGTGGACAGGTCTGGATGATCGCGGGTGCGATGCTGGCGTTTGCTGGGTGTGGCAAGGCCGAGGCGCCCGCGCCGCCCGAAAGTGCGGCGCCCGAAAAGTCGGTGCTCGCCGAGGGCCCCGCGGCGCGGATCAGCGAGGTCGCCGCCGCCGACCTGCCGCCCGGCGTGCGCGACGCGGTGCTCGCGCGCATCCCCGGCATGAAAATCGCCGAGGCCGAGCGCAAGGAACGCGGCGGCAAGCTCTTCTACGATGTCGAGGGGACGCGCCCCGACGGCAGCGAAGTCGAGCTCGACCTGATCGAGGAAGCGGGCGCCTGGCGCGTCGTCGAGATGCAGCGCGACATCGCCTGGGCGGACGCCCCCGCGCCGGTGCGCGCCGTCGCCGGCGCCGCCGCCGACGCCTTCACCCCCGCGCGCGTCATCGAAAGCACGCAGGAGGACGGCACGATCGTCTACGAACTCTTCGCCCCCGGCAAGACCGACGAACCCGCCGCCGAGGTGAACTGGAAGGATGGCAAGGCGGTGCTGCGCGCCGAGCGCAACGAATATTGATGGCCGGCGCTGCTCCCACCGGGCCCGATGCGGGCGCGACCTTCTACCACGGCACGCGCGCCGACCTTGCCGTCGGCGACCTGCTCGCGCCCGGCTGGACGAGCAATTACTCCGCCGACAAGCCGCTCTCGTGGATCTATTTCTCCGCCGCATTGGAATCGGCGATCTGGGGCTGTGAGCTCGCGGCGGGAGAGGGGCGCGAGCGCATCTATATCGTCGAGCCCACCGGCGACTGGTTCGACGACCCCAACCTCACCGACAAGAAATTTCCCGGCAACCCGACCCGCAGCTACCGCAGCCGCGCCCCGCTGCGCGTCATCGGCGAGGTCGAAAGCTGGACTCCGCACGCGCCCGAAGTGCTCGCGGCGATGAAGGACGGGCTCGCGAAGCTGAAGGCGGAAGGGAAGGACGTAATCATCGACTGAAGCGCCCCGATTATCTCGTCATTCCCGCGAAAGCGGGAACCCAGCGAGCCAAGGTTGCCACTGGGTTCCCGCTTTCGCGGGAATGACGAGAATTTGCAGATAGAAATGGAGAATAGCCCATGCCCTCCCCCATCCGCATCCTTGCCCTCGCCGCGCTGCTCGCGCCGCTGCTCGCTCTGGCGCCCGCCGCCGCAGCCGCGCCCCCGGCCGCACCCGCCCCGCTGCAACAGCTGCGCATCTACGAAATTCCGCGCGCCAACGAAGGCGTGTTCCACGACCGTTTCCGCGATCATGCGCTGCGCATCATGGCGCGCCACGGCTTCGCGGTGCGCTCGATCTGGCGCAGCGAGCATGAAGGCAAGGTCGAATTCGTCTATCTGCTCGACTGGCCCGACGCCGCCACGATGAAGGCCGCATGGGCCGCCTTCATGGCCGACGAGGAATGGGCGGCGATCAAGAAGGAAACGGGCGCGCGCCACGGCAGCTTCGTCGACGCGATTTCGGACCGCACGCTCGAACCCGTGCCCTATTCGCCCGACCGCGCGGGCGGGGATGGGTAGGGCGACAGGGAACCCGGCAAGGCGTTCGGGGGTCTTTCTTTGCGAGAGGGGCCATCCGCATGCCCCGCCCGCTTGGCCCGGCACGCGATCCGAACGGAGTGAAGCCGATGAACAAGCTGATGATCCTGCCCTTCGCCGCCGCGACCGCGACGCTCGGCGCCTGCGCTTCGACCGGCGGCTATGGCTATGACGACGGCGGCTACGGCTATTACGACCGCAGCTATTACGACCAGTACGGCCGCTACGACTATGACCGGCCCGACCCGCGCCACGGCGGCTATTATGCCGATAATTATTACCGGAGCGATCGCCGTTACCGCGAACGCCGCCTGTCGAACGACGACCGCATCTATCGCGGGCGCGACGGCAAATATTATTGCCGCCGCAACGACGGCTCGACCGGGCTGATCGTCGGCGGCGTGATCGGCGGCATCGCGGGCAACGTCATCGCGCCGGGCGATTCGAAGACGCTCGGCACCGTGCTCGGCGCGGTCGGCGGCGCGGTCGCCGGGCGCGCGATCGAACGCAGCGGCAACGACGAGGTGCGCTGCCGCTGAGCATCGCGCGACGGCGGCGGCTTGCGAAGGTTCACCGGTGTCATTAGCCTGCGCCCGATATTGTCGGGAGAGGCAGAATGATCACCATCGCCAAGCTCGCTGTCGTCGCGCTGCCGCTGATGCTCGGGGCCGCACAGGCGGCACCCGATCCGCGGCGCCCGGCGCCGACGTTCGACCGCGTGCCGCCCGAACTGCCCGCGCTCACCCGTCCCGCGGTGCTGATCGTCAGCAAGACCAACGGCTATCGCCACGACAGCATCGCGGAAGCCGTGCCGGCGATCGAGGCGCTGGTGAAGGCGCGCGGATGGAGCAGCTTCGCGACCGAAAATGCCGCCGTCTTCAACCGCCGCGACCTCGCCGGATTCGATGTCATCGTCTTCGCCAATGCTAGCGGCGACATTTACACCCCCGACCAGCGCGATGCCTTCCAGGCGTGGATCGCTGGCGGCGGCGGCTTCGTCGGCCTCCACAGCGCGGGCGACGGCAGCCACCCCGACTGGTTCGTGAAGCTGCGCGGCAATGGCCGTTTCACCGGCCACCCGGGCGGCGCCCACCAGTTCCAGGCGGCCGACCTCACGATCGCCGACCGCAGTCACCCTGCGACGCGCCACCTTCCCGCCCGCTGGCGCTGGACCGACGAATATTACAGCTGGGACGTCGCGCCCGCCGCCGACGCGCACATCCTCGCATCGCTCGACGAACGCACGCTGCACCTCGACCCCAAATACCGCATGGGCGCGGACCACGCGCTGATCTGGTGGCGCTGCGAGGGCCGCGCGCGCATCTTCTACTCGGCGCTCGGTCACAAGGCCGAAGCGTGGCGCGACCCCGCGCACCTCAGGATGCTGGACGGCGCGATCGGCTGGGCCGCGCGCGCCGAAGGAACGGGCTGCGACTAGGCCTTTTTGACCCGCGCCGGCTTTTCGAGGTTCGCCTCGACCGCGGCGCGGACCAGCGCCTCGAACGCCGCTTCGTCGATGCTGTCGCCCTCGAACAGGTCGATCGCGCGCCGCGTGTTGCCGTCGAGGCTCGAATTGAACAGCTTCTTCGGATCGGCGAGCGCCGCGCCCTTGGCGAAGGTCAGCTTGACCTTGTCCTTGTATATCTCGCCCGTGCAGAGGATGCCGGCATGGTCCCACACCGGAACTCCCGCCGGGTTCGACGGCTTCTGCCACTTCACGGTCTCTTCGACTTGCGCGTCGGCGGCATGGATCAACGCGCGCAGCTTCGCCAGCATGTCGCCGCGCCAGTCGCCGAGCGCCGCGATCTTCGCATCGATCAGGTCCGCCGCCATAACCTCTTCCTCACATCTTCTCACCGGGCAGTGCCGCGGCCTGTTTGACCCAGTCGGCGAACGCCGCTTCGTCGACCTTCTCATCCTCATGGATATGGAAATAGCGCGTGTCGCCGCTTTTCGACGCCACCGGCGGCACCGGATCGAGCAAGCGGCCGCGAAAGAAGGCGACCTTGATGTAACGGTCGAAGCAATGGATGCTCAGGAACCAGTGCGTCGGCTCCTCACCCTGCCCCGGCGCGCCATAGAGCGGCGAGTTCCACTTGACCGCCTTTGCGACCCCCGGAACCGTCTTTTCGATCAGTCTGTCGAGCCGCGCCCAGGCGGCCGACTTCCACCCCGGCATCGCCGCGATATAAGCCTGCACCGGCGCGTCGCCATAGCCTTTGGCGATCTGCGGATTGCCGCCCGACAGCAGCACGACTTTCTTCCCGGTCACTCCGCCCTCAGCGTTCGTCGCGATAGAAGGGCCGGTCGCCCGCGATTGTCACTCGCTCCATCCGCCGCACCGCGGGGAAATAGTCCGACGCCGCATAATGCTGCGCGGCGCGATTGTCCCAGAAGACGATCGACCCCGCGCGCCAGCGGAAACGGCACTGGATTTCGGGAACCGCGGCCTGCGCATAGAGATGCGCGAGCAGCCACTCGCTCTCCTTTGCCGACAATCCCTCGATATGGCTCGTGAAAGCGGTGTTGACGTAAAGCGCCTGTTCGCCCGTCTCGGGATGGGTGCGCACCACGGGGTGGAGCTGCGGCGGATATTGTTCGTGCAGTTCGTGCGCACTCTTGCCCAGCCTTTTGGCAAAGACCCGCGCGATGTCATGCACGGCGCTCAGCGAGCGGCACCAATCCTGCATCGCGGGCGACAGGCCGCGGAACGCCGCCGCCATGTCGGCGAACAGCGTGTCGCCGCCTTCCTCGGGCACCTCGATCGCGCGCAGGATCGATCCCAGCGAGGGTTCGGCGCGCCAAGTGACATCCGAATGCCAGAAATTCTCGCGCCCCCGCGAATCGGGCCCGTGCGCGATGTGCAGCACCTCGCGGTTCGGCTGATCCTGCGGCGTCGCGGGATGGATTTCGAGCGGGCCGAAGCGCCGCGCAAAGGCGATATGCTGTTCGGGCGTGATGAACTGGTCGCGAAAGAAGACGACCTTGTAGGCCAGCAGCGCGGCGCGGATTTCGGCGATCGTCGCGTCATCCTGTTCGCAGGCGAGGTCGATGCCCGAGATTTCTGCGCCGATACCGGGCGTCAACGGCGCGACCTTCAGCCGCTCGAAAACCCGCTGCGACGTTGCGAGGGTCATGGCTTTCCGCTCCTGCTATTATGTTGTCGAAGCATGAGAAAGCCACAGCGCCGGCGAGTCAAGCCACGGTGCGACTATCCGGCAATCTCCGCCGTCGCCGCGCGCTCGATTGCCGGGCGCCAGTGGCGCTGCACCGGCAGCAGAAAGATTTCGGACAAGGCGCGCTCGATCTCGTCGGCGGTCAGGTAGCGGCGGTCGGATCGCCCGTCGATCAGCCGCGTCGTCAGCCGGTTGTCGCGCAGCCCATAGCGCGCCTCGGCCGTCGTCCGCGCCGCGATCAGCTGATGGCGGAAATGCGAATCGGGATGCGCCGAGGTGTACCAGTTGCCGAGTTCGTAATCGATCGCCGGCGGCGGGACATTCTCGATCCGGTAGAGCGTCCGCCACCCGCCCTCGATCAGCGCGGCGACTTGCCATTCATCGCCTTGCCGGACGACGCGATAGCTTTCGTGCCGCGTCGGCTGCGGATCCTCGCGATCCATCGCCAGCGGCTGCGGCGGCACCGCGGCGCCGAAGCCGACGTCGGCCAGCCACGGCCGCCCGTCGATCGTCACGCGCACGACCATATGCGAGCGGGGCGTCGGCGGGGCATCGTCGGGCAGCATCCAGCGCACGCGCCCGATCAGCCCCTCGGCCGCGAAGCCGATCGCCTGCAGGACGCGGAGGAACAGGCCGTTCTGCTCGAAACAATATCCGCCGCGCCGCTGGCCGACCAGCTTCGCGTCGATCGCGGCGGCGCCAATATCGATTCCGGCGCCGGTCAGCGCGTCGATCGCCTCGAACGGGATCGCCGCGATATGCGCGGCCTGGAGCGCGGCGAGCACCTCCCACGTCGGCGCCACCGGGCCGCTATAGCCGATGCGCGCGAAATAGCGCGGCAGGAACGCGTCGGCCGGATCAGAAGCCGGCATATCGGAATCGGCCGGATCGGAGGGGGCAGGGGGGTAGTGCAACATCGACAGACGCTCCGTTCGCTAATCATCTGCGTGCCTTATGAAAGCTCAACCATGGTTGAGATCAAGCGCGAATATCGCCGGCAGGACGGCGCAATCGAATTGAACAGGTCCGACGACGATTGACCGGGCGCGCCCTGGCGGGAATGATGGGCGAATGAAGACCTCCCTTTTCCGGGCAACGATGCTCGCCCTGGCCCTGTCCGCCAGCGCGGCGGCCGAGGCGCCGCAAAGCGACATCGCCGACCTCACCGCCTTCGCCGACGCCTTCGACGCGGCGCAGATCGCGCAGGATCGCGCCGCGCTCGATCGCATGGTCGCCGACGACCTCGTCTTCATCGACGGAAGCGGCAAGCGTTATGGCAAGGCTTTCTTCATCGAGGGCTGGACCGGGCCCGACGATGATTATGACCCGGTGACGCTGAAGGACCGGGCCGTCCTGCCGCTCGGCAGGGACACGGGCCTTGCGAGCGCCGAGACGATCCTGTCGGGCCGCGCGGCGGGCAAGCCCTTCCGCGTCCGCATCCGCTTCACCGACATTTTCCGGCGTCATGGCGATAGCTGGCAGGCGAGCTACATCCACGTCACCCGGATGCCGATCGACGACGAATAGCGGAAGGATTCGACTCCAGCGGCCAGTGAGAACATAATGGGAACATTGATCCGATTCGGAGGAATGGATGATGAGCCCAATGTTCCGCTATTTCCTTGGCTTTCAGCTCGCCGCCGATCGCGCAGGCTGGCTTGCGCGTCAATTGCCGCCCGTTTCGGGCGATCTCTTCGCGGGGCTGAAGCCGCAAAATTATCACCTCACTCTCTGCACGATCGACGAGACGTCGGTGCCCCACCCCTTCCTGCGGCAACGCGTCGCCAGCGCATTCGAAAGCGGCGTGCCCGCCGCCGCTTCGATTCCCTTTGGCCGGATCGTCAGCCGGGATGCCGGCGCCGAACTGGTCACGGTCGGGAGCACCGCGGCTATTCGCCAGCTTTACGACGACCTTGTCGCACGGCTCGCACCATATGGAATCGCGCCCTGGTATCGCCAGTCGGGACTCCGCCCGCACATCACGCTCGGCTATGGCAGACATGCGTTCGATCCGGTTCCGGTCGCGTGGAACTGGACGCCGCGCGAGCTCGTCCTGATCGAAAGCCATGTCGGCCACAGCCGCCACCGCGTCCTCCAGCGCTGGCAGCTGCCCGCGCCCGCGCAGGGCGCCTTCGACTTCATGGACGACGCACTGCCGCCGCCGCTGCGTTACGCGGCTTAGCTTTCGAGCTTGTGCTCGAGCGTGATCTCGCAGTCGAGCAGCTTCGACACCGGGCAATTCTTCTCGGCTTCTTCGGCGATCTTCGCGAATTCGTCGGCAGCGATCCCCGGCACCTTGCCGGTCAGCGTCAGCGCCGATTTGGTGATCGTGAAGCCGCCGTCCTGCTGTTCGAGCGTCACCGCGGCGCTCGTCTCGAGGGTGTCGCCATTATAGCCCGCGCGCGCGAGCCCGAACGACAGCGCCATGGTGAAACAGGCGGCGTGCGCCGCGGCGATCAATTCCTCGGGATTGGTTCCGGGCTGGCCTTCGAAGCGCGTGCCGAAGCCATAAGGCTGCTTGTCGAGCACCCCCGATTTGGTCGTGATCGATCCTTTGCCCTCCTTGCCGAAACCTTCGTAGCGGGCCGATGCGCGGTTGACGGTCATGCGATATCTCCTGGGTTCGATCGGGGGTCGATCATGCGTGCGAAACGGAAATGGCGTCCGGGACTCGGGCGTCCTCAGGCGGCGAGCAGCTTAGGCCCCGCACCCACCCGCTTCCATGCTTTTTCGTGAAAGAAGAAGGCGACGGCATTGATGCACGGCTCGATGATCGCGATCCCGCCCGCGAGCGCGGCCGATCCGGTCATCACATAAGCGACGCTGAACCCGATCGTCAGGTGGATGGTGAGATAGGTGAACGTCTTGATCAGGTCGGCGGGCATGGCCGGTCTCCAGCAGCGGTGAACCGGGCCAAATTAAGAATGATTCGCAACAAGCGCCAGCGAGTGCTTTCGCTCAGTCTGATCGATTTTCCCGCGACACGCCTGCGCGGTCGAGTTCGGGGCCCAGCCGCCCGCCGAGCCACATCGCCCACATCCTGAAGTCGGCGGCGAGGCTCCACAGTGGATAGCTGAAGGTCGCGGGGCGATTCTTCTCGACCCCGAAATGCGCGATCCAGGCGAAGAAATAGCCCGCGACCGGCAGCGCGGCGAGCCAGCCCCAACGGCCGCTGACCACCGTCGCGACCGCGATCAGCACGACGAGGCTCGTCCCGACATAGTGCAGCGCGCGTGTCGACGCCTTGCTGTGCTCGCGCAGGTAAAAGGGCCAGAATTCGGCGAAACTGGTGTAGAGCCGCGGCATGATCGAAGGATGCTGCGGCGCGCGCGCGGCGTCAAGGCGGACGCTCGTGTTGGACCGCTTCGGTCGTCGGCTTTGGGGTGGGTTGACGACGTTTAGGACTTGAGGTGGTTTCCCCTCCCGCCTGCGGGAGGGGAGAAGAACGGCAGCAATCGGTCGGTTTCCGCCGCTCGGCGTTACCAAATGAAAAGGGCCGCGGATCGCTCCGCGGCCCCATCCATTTCGCCTGACGGCTCCGATCAGAGATCAGAAGACGCGGGCATATTGTTCGTTGCCGACGAAGCCGAGCTTGCCGACGCCGCTGCGCTTGATCACCGCCATGACATTGTCGACGACGATATAGCGCGCATAGGGGTCGGGCTGGACCTGCAGTTCGGGTTCGACCGGCAGCGCCTTGGTCTGTTCCAGATATTGCGCCAGCTGCGCGAGGTCGACCGGCGTTCCGTTCCAGGTGATCGTCCCCGCGGGGTCGATCATCACCTTGTTCTTCTCGGGGTCGACATTGCTCTGGCTATCGGTCGGGACCGGCAGATCGATCTTCACCGCGTGGGTCTGGACCGGGATGGTGATGATGAACATGATGAGGAGCACGAGCATGACGTCGATGAGCGGCGTCGTGTTCATGTCCATCATCGGTTCGTTTTCGTCCCGATCTCCAACTGCCATGGACATGCGATTATTCCTTCATAATTGAGCGGACCGCCTTAGAGACGGCCCACCGTGCCCGAGCCAGGAGCCGGTTCGGAAATGAACCCGATCTTCTGGAAGCCGGCATATTGCATCGTGTAGATCACACCGCCGATGCACTGGTACGGCGTGTTCACGTCGCCGCGGATATGCACTTCGGGGAAGTTCTCTTCGGTGATGTTCTGCGGCCCGCCGATATCTTCGAGCAGCTTTTCGAGCTTGGCCTGCCCGCGTTCGAGCAACTGCCGCGAATCGACCGGGGTCTGGCCCCAATAGACTTCGCACGCCGTGCTCTCGGCATTGGGCTCGCCATCGCCGTCGGTGTCGGCCGAGCGGATCGACAGCAGCACATTTTCGGGCTTCGTCGTCGTCGGCTCGAAGACCACGTCGGGCAGCTTGAGGTTCACCGTCTCCAAAACCACGGGAACCGTGATGAGGAAGATGATGAGCAACACAAGCATGATGTCCACGAGCGGGGTCGTGTTGATTTCGGACATCGGGGCGTCTTCGCCCTTGTCGCCTACACTCATCGCCATAGGATTAGCATCCTGTCACAAAATTACTGTCATGGACCCTTGGGTCGTCGCGCCACCGGCGCCGCGCCCGGTCCAGCGGACCCCGCCCTGCGCCGCGCGGCGACAAGGCGGGGATCCAGGAACCAATCAGGCCTTCTTCGGCGCCGCCGCCGGAGCAGCGACCTTCGCCGGAGTGAGCGACGCCGGCTTCACCTGGCCGTTCGACATGATCGAACCGAGAACGTCGTTCGAGAAGGTCGACAGGCGGCGGGCGATCGCCTTGTTGCGGCTCTGCAGCCAGTTGAACGCGAGCACCGCGGGAACCGCGACGATCAGACCGATGGCGGTCATGATGAGCGCTTCACCGACCGGACCGGCGACGGTGTCGATCGAGGCCTGGCCCGACGCGCCGATCTTCACGAGCGCACGGAGAATACCGATAACGGTACCGAACAGACCGACGAACGGCGCGGTCGAACCCACCGTCGCGAGGAAGGCGAGGCCCGAGTTCAGCTTCGAGTTGATGTGGTTCTGCGAACGCTCGAGCGTGCCGTGCATCCAGTCGTGGGCTTCGACGGGGTCGGTCAGCTTGTTATGCTCTTCGTTGGCGCGCAGACCGTCTTCGACGACCTGGCGATAGGCGCTGTTCTTTTCGAGCTTCGCCGCGCCGTCGGCGAGCGTCGGAGCGCGCCAGAAATTGGCGTCGACCGCCTTGCCCTGGCCGATCACCTTGTTCTGCTCGAACAGCTTGGTGAACAGGATGTAGAGCGTGCCGACGAACATGATCAGCAGGACGAGGAAGGTGACCTGCGACACGATGCCGCCTTCGCACAGCGCGGGGACGAGGCCGTAAGGGTTCGTGCCCTCTTCCTTCACGCACATCGATGCGGGCATCAGGCTCATGCCTGCGTCGTGAGCGGCAGCCGGCGCCGCAGCGGCGGCATTTGCGATCAGATTAAACATATAGGAAATTCCCTCTCAAAATATTCAAAATCGAAAACAGCTGGTCCGGCGCCGATCAGCGCGGAATCTGCCAACGGATACGGTTGCTGTAGGTGCCGCCTGTCGGATTGCCCGCACGGTCCTTGCCCGGGTTGAACCGGCCACGGCGCGTGATGAGCTTGCAGGTTTCGGCATCCAGGTCTGCGTGCCCGCTCGACGAGGTGACGTCGCACGAAGTCACGCGTCCCTCGACATTATAGGTCACGCGGAAACCCGTCGTGCCCTCGCGTTCTTCACGCATGGCGCGCGCCGGATAGTCGTCGTTCGTCGCCCAGCGGCCCGGATTGCCACGCGGCGAACCGGCCTGGCTGAGATCGGGCGCCGGCGGCGGCGGGGCCGGCGGCGTGAAGACGGGCGGCGGCGGAGTCGGGGGCGCCTTCGGCACCGACTGGACCGTATTGGTCGTCACCGGCGGCGGAATCGGCGACGGCGGCGTCACGACCGGCGGCGGCGGCGGCAGCTTGTTGTCCGGCGGCGGCGGCGGCGGCGGTTCCTCCGGCGGCGGCGGCTCTTCGACGTCCACCACATCCAATTTTTCGGCGATCTTCTTGACGATGCTGATATTCAAGCCGTTGACTAGGCCATAGCCCAGCACTGCCGTAAACAGACCAACCAAGACAATCGCCACTACCCTGTTTTTAGGGTCGACATTATCACCATAAGCCATTCAGGGACGACGCTCCTTGCTAGATCATCCTGACACCAATTCCCAACCCTCGGGACGGTTGCCAAATGCCCGGATGATTTCCGATGCGTTTTCACAGACCCGACGGCACTGCACCCGGCTTATTATGTTTTCGCCGGACGCTTCGCGGCCCGTCCTATCGCGGTGGCGAGACATTCGCAAACCCTTTATCAGCGGTTAATGTGCCTTGTCCCATGATGGGGATTCAGGCGCCGATACCGGTGTCACAGACGATGGAAAGTAGATCGACCATGCGCCTCCCTCACCCGGCCGCTATCGCCGGCATTTTGACCTTGAGCTTTGGAATCCCAAGCGTTTCCGCAATGCAGGCGCCCGCGGACGCCACGGCGGCCAGCCCCTACACCTACGCCGACATCGCCGATCTGGCGACGGCGGCGCCGATCGTGCTGCACGCGCGGATCCACCGGGCGACCGACCTGAAACCCGAGCGAGCGCCCGGAGTCGCCGCGGGCCATGTCCGATTCTATGTCGAAGCCGACGTCGTCAGCCTGATTCGCGGCAGCGGCCCGCTCGCGGCGCGAATCTCCTATCTCGTCGATCTGCCGCTCGATGCGCGGGGCAAACCGCCGAAGCTGAAGAAGAAGCAGCCCGTCCTGCTCTTTGCCCGTCCCGTCGCGGGCACGGCCGCGGGCACGAACAACACGGGCAGCGTCCGCCTGATCGCCCCCGACGCGCAGCTGCCGTGGGATCCGGCGACCGAAGCGCAGTTGCGCGCGATCCTGACCGAGCTGGTCAAGCCCGGCGCGCCGCCCGCGATCACCGGCATCGCCAACGGCTTCCACGTCCCGGGCACGCTGCCCGGCGAAGGGGAGACGCAATTATTCCTGAACACCTCGACCGGCGACCCGGTGTCGCTCACCGTGCTCACCGCCGCCGACGGGTCGCGGCGCTGGGCAGCGGCGTTCGGCGAGATCGTCGATGGGTCCGCGGCGGTGCCCGCGCGCGACACGCTCGCCTGGTACCGCCTCGCCTGCGGCCTGCCGCGCCAGCTGCCGCTGAACAAGCTCGCGGGAACCCCGCCCGAAGACCGGCGCAAGGCGGCGTCGGACTATGGCGTCATCCTCGGCGCGCTCGGCGAATGCACGCGGACGCGCAAGCCGCCGGTCGATTGATAGAACTTCTTCGCCTGACGGCGAAGGCGGCACCGGCCCGCTCCCCCTCCCGGCCTCCCATAGGCTACTATCGTGAGGGAGGCCGGGAGGGGGAGTGGGCCGGTGCCGCACGTTTTCGCATCGCGGCAACAGAAAAGCTTCCTTGTCTCGCGCGCAAAAGCCGATAGGGCGCTCGCGATGACGGGGCGCGGCCCCGTAGCCTTATGGAGTCCCGCATGTCGCCCTATTCCGCCCCGACCGCCCCCCGCCCGCCGCTGCGCGTCGCGCTCGCGGGGATCGGCGTCGTCGGCGGCGGGGTCGTGCGGCTGCTCGAGGCGAACCGCGAGCTGATCGCGCGGCGCGCGGGGCGGCCGATCGAGATCGTCGCGGTGTCGGCGCGCGACCGGCACAAGGACCGCGGCGTCGACCTGTCCTCCTATCGCTGGGAAGACGATATGGACGCGATCGTCGCCGCCGACGATGTCGATGTCGTCGTCGAGATGATCGGCGGTGCCGACGGCATGGCGCTGACGCTCGCGCGCCACGCGCTCGGCGCGGGCAAGGCGCTCGTCACCGCCAACAAGGCGATGATCGCGCATCACGGGCTCGACCTCGCGCGGCTCGCCGAAGAAAGGGACACGCCGCTCAAATATGAGGCCGCGGTCGCGGGCGGGATTCCCGTCATCAAGGCGATCCGCGAGGGCGCGTCGGCGAACGAGATCGCGCGCGTCTATGGCATCCTCAACGGCACCTGCAATTACATCCTGACGCGCATGGAGCGCGACGGCGCGAGCTTCGCCGACGCGCTCGCCGCCGCACAGGCGGAAGGCTTTGCCGAGGCCGATCCGAGCTTCGACGTCGATGGCGTGGACGCGGCGCACAAATTGTCGATCCTCGCCGCGCTCTGCTTCGGGACGCGGCTCGACATCGGCGCGGTGACCGCCGACGGCATACGCGGGCTGATCGCCGCCGACATTCGCGAAGCCGGCCTGAGCGCAGTCGTCTGACACCGAGGCCGCCAGCACGCCGACATTCGCGAAGCCGAAGCCCTCGGCCACCGCGTCCGTCTGATCGGCATGGCCGAACGCGACGGCGCCGGCAAAGGCGGCGGCCTCTATCAGCATGTCCAGCCGTGCCTCGTCCCCGCCGACCATCCGCTCGCCTATGTCCCCGGCGCGCTCAACGCCGTGGTCGCCGAGGGCAATTTCGTCGGCCGCCTCTTCTTCGAAGGCGCGGGCGCGGGCGCGGGACCGACCGCATCGGCGATCGTCGCCGACATCATCGACATCGCGCGCGACGAATATGGCCCCGCCTTCGCGATGCCCGTCGACGCGCTCGACGCGGCGCCCGCCGCCGACGCCGGCGCGCGCGTCGGCAAACATTATGTCCGCCTGATCGTCGAGGACCGCATCGGCGTCCTCGCCGAGATCGCGACGGCGATGCGCGACGCCGGCGTCTCGATCGAAAGCCTGATCCAGCGCGGCAGCGAGGATGGCGACGGCGTCGTCATCGTGCTCGTCACCCACGAAGGGCCCGCGCGCGCGATTCACGCCGCGCTCGCTGTCCTCGGCGCGTCGGACCACGTCGTCGGCACGCCGATGCACATGCCGATACTGGCGCTCTGACTCGCCCCTGACCGAGGGGATCAAGGCTCGGGCGTCTCCGGCACCGCAGGCTCACCCGTTTCGGGATCGGTGCGCTCCTTCGCCATTTCATAGAGCGCATTATATTCGGGGCCGGGCGCATAGCGGCCGCCGATCGACACCCAATTATAGGGCAGCTTGTCGAGGCTCATCGCCCGCGCCTCGGCACGCGGCAGCTTGGGCGGCGCCTCGCGGCCCACCCCGGCGATCGCCCGCAGTTCGGGGGTCAGGCGGTGGCGTTCGGTGTCGGTGCCGCACACATTGATCGATCCGTCCTCGGCGGGTTTGCAGCGCCGGATCGGATCGACCATCTCCTTTGCCCGGGCGGCGGCGGTTTCGGCGTCGCGCGGCGGCGGCGGCGCGGGCGGCCCCTGCACCTGCGCGGCGGCGGGCGGCATCGCGGTCATCAGGACGACACAGCTCATGGCGAAAGCGGCTCCGAATCGGGCGAAGCGTTCTCGACAAGTGGCGCGGGCGACCATATGGCGCCCACCATGCCGACGCGGCGCAGCAAGTAAAGACGGAGAGTGCGAAAGATGACGGATAGCGGCAGCAACCTCGACCGGGTGCTCGTGCTCGAAATGGTGCGCGTCACCGAAGCCGCGGCGATCGCCGCCGCGAAGCTGATCGGCCGCGGCGACGAAAAGGCAGCCGACGCCGCCGCGGTCGAAGCGATGCGCACCGCGTTCAACACCCTCTATATGGACGGCACGATCGTCATCGGCGAGGGCGAGCGCGACGAAGCGCCGATGCTCTATATCGGCGAGAAGGTCGGCAATGCGCCGGGCAAGGGCCCCAAGATCGACATCGCGGTCGACCCGCTCGAGGGCACGACGATCACCGCCAAGGCGGGGCCGAACGCGCTCGCGGTGCTCGCGATCGCCGAGGAAGGCTGCCTGCTCAACGCCCCCGACGTCTATATGGACAAGCTCGCGGTCGGCGCCGGCTATTCGCCCGACATCGTCGGTTTCGACAAGAGCGTGCGCGAGAATGTCGAGGCGGTGGCGCGCGAAAAGGGCTGCAAGCCCGAACAGATCATCGTCTGCGTGCTCGACCGTCCGCGTCACGAGGCGATCATCGCCGAACTGCGCGCGATCGGCTGCGGCGTCGCGCTGATCCCCGACGGCGACGTCGCGGGCGTGATCGCGACGACCAATCCCGAAACCAATATCGACATCTATATGGGGTCGGGCGGCGCGCCCGAGGGCGTGCTCGCCGCCGCCGCGCTGCGCTGCGTCGGCGGCCAGTTCAAGGGCCGCCTGCTCTTCCGCAACGACGACGAACGCAAGCGCGCGAAGAAGTGGGGCATCGAGGATCTCGACCGCGTCTACGACCTCGAGGATCTCGCCAAGGGCGACGTGATCTTCGCCGCGACGGGGGTCACCGACGGATCGCTGCTGCGCGGCGTCAAGCGCCGCCGCGACGGCGTGATGACGACCGAAACGGTGGTGATGCGCGCCTCGTCGGGCACCGTGCGCTGGGTCAAGGGCGAGCATCGGTCGCATTGAGGATGGATTGAAAGCGGCCGAAACTAGCCGTCGCCCCCGCGAAGGCGGGGGCCGCTGTCGGTTTACGCGGGCACCGCTGATTAAGGCCGCTGGCGGCCCCCGCCTTCGCGGGGGCGACGGTTATAGGCAACGTCCGCTCTCCACCCCAACGCCGCCATCCGCTCAAAACCGCTCGCCCATCCCCTTCAGCAATCCCCGCCAAAACTCCCCCAGCCGCCGCTGAAAAAGCAGCAGCTCGAACCCGTGCCGCGCGACGTGGCTTTGCGGGATCGCGTCCCAGCCGCGATGCTCGACGATCACGCGCGTTTCGCCGCCGACGGCCTCGAACCGGACATCGACTTCGGTCGTCTGATCGTCGCGGAAACTCGGCAAGCGCCAGGCGAACGCCAGCCGTTCGCCCGGCAGCCAGTAGCGCACCGCGCCGATCTCCCACTCCGTGCCGTCGTCGAAGCGCGTGACGAGCCGCCCGCCCGGCCCCGCGGGATCGAAGCGCAGCACGCCGTCGCCCCCGCGCGAAAGCTGGAACAGCGGATGGCTCCGCCACCAAATTCCGATGTCGCGTGTAAAGGCGGCGAACGCCGCCCCAGGAGTCGCCGCAACGCGCAGCGCGACGATCACCGCCGCGCTCATTCGCCGCCCTCGACATGACGCTTGAAATTCGCCAGCTGGTGCGACCACAATGCCTCGGTCTCGGCGAGCCATTGCTTGAGCTCGGCGGTCGCGCCGTCCTTCAGTCGATAGATGCGCACGCGTGCGTCGAACGCCGGATGCCCGTCCTCGACCAGCCCGCCTTCCTTCAAGCTTCGCAGGTGCCGGCTCATCGCGGGCGGCGCGAGGCCGAGCGCGCCCGCCAGCTCGCCGGCGCTGCGCGGCCGCTCGCCCAGCAGCGCGATCGCGCGCCGCCGCACCGGGTCGGCGAGCGCGCCGAGCATCCGGTCGAGCGCGGCGCTCAATCGTCGAGCCGCGTCTTGGTCGTGAAGCCGCCCTCGGCATCCCATTCCTCGGCGGTCTTTTCCTCGACCGTCACGCCGAAGGTCCAGATATGCCCCTCGGGGTCCCTGGCGCGGTAGGTGCGGTCGCCGTAGAATTGGGTTTCGGGCGCCGCGACGATGTCCGCCCCGGCGGCGCGCGCGCGTTCGCAATGCGCGTCGATGTCTTCGCCGCGGCCCAGCTGGACATGCACCGTCTGCGTGTTCTTGCCGCCGAGGTTCGCGGGACTGCGATGGTCGTCCGACCATTCATTGCCGATCATGATCGACGAATTGCCATATTCCATCTCGCTGTGCGCGAGATTGCCGTCGGCGTCGAGCAGCACGAAGGCGGGCTCGAACCCGAACGCCTCCTCGAGCCAGCGGAACGCCGCCTTCGCATCCTTGTAGCAGACGGCGCTCGCAAGCCCCTTGGGTCGTGGATGATCGGCCATGTCCTGTCTCCCGAGTCGCTATTTGATTTCGCAATCATAAAATATTTTCTATAAATTGAAAATACTCGCCGATGGGCATCAAGATGATAAAGCAGCGTCATGACCGACGACCTTCGCACCCATATCGACGAAGCGATGACACTGGCCGCTGCGCAGCTCGGAAAAGGGCGCGTCGCCGGCTATATCCCCGCACTGGCGAAGGTCGATCCGGACAAGCTCGGTTTCGCGCTCGCCCTCCCCGACGGCACCATCCACGCGGCGGGCGACGCCGACGAGCCCTTCTCGATCCAGTCGGTATCGAAGGTCTTCACCCTCGCATTGGCCCTCCGCCGCGTCGGCAGTTCGCTGTGGGACAGCGTCGGCCGCGAACCCTCGGGATCAGCGTTCAACTCGGTCGTCCAGCTCGAAAGCGAGCAGGGCATCCCGCGCAACCCGCTGATCAACGCGGGCGCGCTCGCGACGACGGACCGGCTGATCGACGGGCGCAGCGGCGATGCGACCGTTGATGAGATCGTCGATTTCATGCGCGCCCGCGCGGGCGATGACGGCGTCGGAATCGACTTCGACGTCGCCTTTTCCGAATCCGAAACCGGCGCGCGCAACCGCAGCCTCGCGCATTTCATGGACGCCTTCGGCAATCTGACGCACCCGGTCGAAACCGTCGTCGGCGTCTATTTCCGCCAATGCGCGATCGCCATGTCGTGCCGCCAGCTCGCGCGCGCCGGGCTGTTCCTCGCGATGGAGGGGCGCGACCCGCTGACCGGCGAGCAATTGATCGAAGCACACCGCGCGCGGCGGATCAACGCGATCATGATGCTGTGCGGCCACTATGACAATTCGGGCGAATTCGCCTTCCGTGTCGGCCTGCCGGGCAAGAGCGGGGTCGGCGGCGGCATCCTCTGCATCGCGCCGGGGCAGGGCTCGATCGCGGTCTGGTCGCCCGCGCTGGGCGAGGCGGGAACGTCGCTCGCGGGCGCGGCGGCGCTCGAACATTTCGCCTATGCGGCGGGCTGGTCGGTTTTCGATTAGCGGCAGCTTTGCGGTGGTGAACGGACGTTGCGGCCTTATGAAAAGCCCCTCCCCTGAAGGGGAGGGGCTTTCTCCCCTATGTCCGCAACCAGTCGAAACCCGGCAGCGACGCCATTATCTCAGTCGTCGGCGAGCAGCGCCAGCTTCACGCGCGCGGTGCCGCTGCGGTGCATGCCGATCTCGCGCGCCGCCGCCTGGCTGATGTCGATCACGCGGCCGTGGGCGAAGGGACCGCGGTCGTTGATGCGGACGATCACGCTGTCGCCGTTCGACATGTTGGTGACGCGCACCATGCTGCCGAAGGGCAGGGTGCGGTGCGCGGCGGTCAGCTGGCCGGGGTCGAAGCGTTCGCCGTTCGCGGTGCGGTTGCCGGCGAGTTCATTGCCATAATAGCTCGCCATGCCCCCGTCGATTTCGGTTTCCATGTCGGCGATGGGGACCGCGCTTGCCGCGACGGCGGGTATGGCAGCGGCATCGCTATCCTGCGCGGCGGCCGATGCGACGAGCATCAGCGGCAATACCATGGTTGCAAGAGCCCGCATGGCACCTCTCCCTCTTTGGTGGAGGCGCCAAAAGCAGCAGCGGCCCGCCGAAACAAGCCGCCGCGCGTTCAATCGAACCTAAATTGCGATCAGACGTCGAGATTCGCCACCGACAAGGCGTTGGTCTGAATGAAATCGCGCCGCGGCTCGACCTCGTCGCCCATCAGCCGCTCGAAGATTTCGTGCGCGACATCGGCCTGTTCGGCCTCGACACGCAGCAGCGAGCGGTTGGCGGGATCGAGCGTGGTTTCCCAGAGCTGTTCGGCATTCATTTCGCCCAGCCCCTTGTAGCGGCTGATCGCGAGCCCCTTGCGGCTGTGCGCGAAGATCGCGTCGAGCAGTTCGGACGGGCGCGTCACGGGGTTGGCCTTGGCGCCCGTTGCCGCTGCGGGCGCCTCGCCCTCTTCCCCATCGGCAATCTCGGTTTCGACTTCGGCCGCGGCGCCGGTCGCCTTCACCAATCGTCCCGGGCGGGCATAGGTGTCGGCCTGTTCGGCGGCGAGCTTGTGCATCCGGCGCGCTTCCTGGCTGGCAAGAAAACCCGCGTCGATCGCATGATGGTCGCTGACCCCGCGCCAGCGGCGTTCGAGCGTATAGCCGCCGCCCTCGACCGCTTCGACGGTCCAGATGGCCTCGGCCCCGCCGGTCAGCGCCCGCTCGGCCGCGTTGAGCCAGGCCGCGGCGGTCGCCGCGGCGCTGTGGCGGCCCGCGGTGTCGAGATCGGGGTCGAGCGCGCCGGTCAGCGCGAGCGCCTCGACGAGCCCGTGGTTGAGGGTGCGCGGCACGTAGCGCATCAGCGCGCGCAGCCGCCGACCATGGTCGATCAGCGAGCGCAGATCGGCGCCCGAACGCGCGCCGCCCGCCGTTTCGAGCAGCAGCGCATCGATCCCCGCATCGACAAGGTAATTTTCGAGCGCAGTGTCGTCCTTGAGATAGACTTCGCTCCGCCCCTTCGCGACTTTATACAGCGGCGGCTGGGCGATGTAGAGATGACCGTTCTCGATGATCTCGGGCATCTGGCGATAGAAGAAGGTGAGCAAAAGCGTGCGGATATGCGCGCCGTCGACGTCGGCGTCGGTCATGATCACGATCTTGTGATAGCGCAATTTTTCGACATTGAACTCGTCGCGGATGCCCGTGCCGAGCGCCTGGATCAGCGTGCCCACTTCCTTCGACGAAATGATGCGGTCGAAACGCGCGCGCTCGACGTTCAAAATCTTGCCCTTCAAGGGCAGGATCGCCTGCACATGCCGGTCGCGGCCCTGCTTCGCCGATCCGCCCGCCGAATCACCCTCGACGAGGAAAAGTTCGCATTTCGAAGGATCGCGTTCCTGACAGTCGGCAAGCTTGCCGGGGAGCGAGGCGATGTCCATCGCGCCCTTGCGCCGCGTCAGCTCGCGCGCCTTTTTCGCGGCTTCGCGCGCCGCGGCGGCGTCGATCACCTTCTGGATCACCGCCTTCGCGTGCGCCGGATTCTCCTCGAGCCATTCGGTCATCCGGTCGGCCATCAGGCTTTCGAGCGGCTGGCGGACCTCGGACGACACGAGCTTGTCCTTGGTCTGCGATGAGAATTTGGGATCGGGCAGCTTGACCGAGACGATCGCGGTCAGCCCTTCGCGCATGTCGTCGCCGGTCAGCGAGACCTTTTCCTTCTTCAGCATCCCCGACTTTTCGCCATAACCGTTCAAGGTGCGCGTCAGCGCGGCGCGGAAGGCCGCGAGGTGGGTGCCGCCGTCGCGCTGCGGGATATTGTTCGTGAAGCAGAGGACATTTTCATAATAGCTGTCGTTCCACTCGAGCGCGACGTCGATGCCGATGCCGTCGCGCTCGCTGCTGATCGCGATCGGATCGGGAAGCAGCGCATTCTTGTTGCGGTCGAGATATCTGACGAACGCCGCGATCCCGCCTTCGTAGAAAAGGTCGTGCGTCTCATGCTCGGCATGGCGCGCGTCGACGAGCTTGATGCGGACGCCCGAGTTGAGGAAGGCGAGCTCGCGATAGCGATGCTCGAGCTTCTCGAAATCATATTCGGTGACATTCTTGAACGTCTCGGTCGAAGCCATGAAGGTCACGCGCGTGCCCTTCTTGCCCGCGGGTGCGGGGCCATTGACTTTGAGCGGCGCGACCGAATCGCCATGTTCGAAGCGCATCCAATGTTCTTCGCCGTCGCGCCAGATCGTGAGTTCGAGCCATTCCGAAAGCGCGTTGACCACCGAGACGCCGACGCCGTGCAGGCCGCCCGACACCTTGTACGCATTGTCGTCGCTCGTATTCTCGAACTTCCCGCCCGCGTGGAGCTGGGTCATGATGACCTCGGCCGCCGAAATGCCTTCCTCGGCGTGGATGCCGGTCGGGATGCCGCGGCCATTGTCCTCGACGCTCACCGACCCGTCGCTGTTGAGCGTGATCAGGACGAGGTCGCAATGCCCCGCGAGCGCCTCGTCGATCGCATTGTCCGAAACTTCAAACACCATGTGATGCAGGCCCGACCCGTCGTCGGTATCGCCGATATACATGCCCGGACGCTTGCGCACTGCGTCGAGGCCCTTGAGGACCTTGATCGAATCGGCGCCATAGGCATTTGCGTTGGGCTGTTTGGAGGCGCTTTCGGGCGCGCTGTTTTCGGGCGTGTCTGTCATATCGATTATATAGGGTCGAAGGGCGCAAAACCCAAGCGAAAATGCGGCTCTCGGGGGTAGGGCGACGAACGTTGCGCGCCCGCGCCGCGGCGGCTAGTTTCATTCCCATGAAACACCCTGTCGCTCCGTCCTTCGCCGCCCTGTTCATCGCCGCGCTCGCCGCGTGCAGCCAGCCCGCGCCGCCCGCCGACAACGCCCCTGCCGTTGCCGGCGAACCGCTCGCGACGCGCGCGGTGATGATCGGCACCGAGGGGCCGAGCCTGCCCGCCTGTTCGAGCATCAGCCGCGTCAAGGCGGGCGGCACCGACGTCTATTGGGCGCCGAACGAAACGCGCGCGGTCAAGGCGAGGCTCGCGGGCGGCGCGAATGTGTCGCTGTGCGAGGCGGCCGAGAATGACGCCTGGTTCGGCGTGGTCTTCGCCGCGCCGGGCACCGACCCCGACATGTGCGGGGTCGGCAAATCGGTCCAGAACGCCCGCGAATATCAGGGTCCGTGCCGCTGGGGCTGGATCAAGGGCGGGACGGTGCAACTGGGCGGGTAGCCGCGCCACCAATAGGACCGGTTTCGACCGGGAGCGGACCTATGTTTCATCGTCACCCCGGACTTGATCCGGGGTCCATTCACGCAGCGTGGAAAGAATGGATCCCGGATCAAGTCCGGAATGACGAGGGGCTGAAACCGACCGATACCAGCCGTCGCCCACCTTTTACTTCGTCATCCCCGCGAAAGCGGGGACCCAGAGCATGCGTAGGCTGACCCCAGACTGGGTTCCCGCTTTCGCGGGAATGACGAAAATAGGGAAGGGCCTCTTCCCACCCCAAAGCCGACGTCCCATTACCCCCGGCAATCCTCGATCACCCGCCCGATTTCGGACTGCACCGGCAGCGTCAGCGCACCGCCGCCCGGAGTCTCCAGCGCGAAGCGGCCGCGGCTGAAGGCGATGCGGTCGAGCCGCGGGTCGCGGCTCGGCAGGTTCGCGCTGCCGCCATCGAAGCGGATCTGGTCGGTCCCGGCGCTGGTGCGCAGGCTGATGTTGCCCGAAAGCGCCGAAGTCATGCGGATACCGCCGCCGCTGCACGCCATCGTCAGCAGCGGGTTCGCGCTGCCCGTCGGCACGAACGCGGCGGTGCGGCTCGCGGCGTCATAACGCCACGCGCCGCGATCGATCGCGCGATCCTCCCATCCGGCCGTCGGGGTCGGCAGCGGCGCCGGACTCGGGGCAGGCGCAACCGGTTGCGGCGCGGGGGGCGGCGCTTCGGGCGTCGGGATCGCGGCGCAGCCCGCGACGGCCAGCATCAGCGTCCCTGCCGCCGCATAGCGAAACCCGGACATTTTCATCGCTTAAAACCCCTGCCAATCAATCACTTCATCCAGCGGCGCGCGCGGCACCGGCCACTGGTTCACCGCCGCATCGGTGTCGGCATAGCCGATCGCGAGCCCGGTGAACAAAATCTGCCCGTCGTCCAGCCCGAGCGCGTGCCGAACGGTCGCGCCATACATCGCCCAGCATTCCTGCGGGCAGCTCGCGAGACCGTGCTCGACGAGCAGCAGCATCACCGATTGCAGCCACATGCCCATGTCCGCCCATTGCGGAGGCCCCATGATGCGCGAACAATGGAGGAAAAGCATCACCGGTGCGCCGAAACCCCGGTAATTGTCCATGAACCGAGCGAGCCGCCCAGCCTTGTCCTCGCGCGGGATGCCGAGCGACGCATAGAGCGCCTCGCCGACCCCGAAGCGGCGTTCGGTCCAGGGTGCGGTCAGCGCCGGGGGGTAGATGTCATATTCGGGCTCGTGCCCCGCGCGCCCCATCGCGATCCGCGCGGCGACAGCGTCTTTCATCGCCTGCCACGGTTCGCCGGTCAGTAGCGTCGCCTGCCACGGCTGGAGATTGCCGCCCGACGGCGCGCGCTGCGCCGCGGCGAAAATCTCCTTGAGCAGCGCCGGATCGACCGGCTGGCCGGTAAAAGCGCGCACCGAACGGCGCTTGTGGAGAGCTTCGGTCACGCTGGTATCAATCGCTGGCATATTTATCCTCTCGCCGCTTGCCGAACAGCAATTTGCGTTCGAGCCGAGCTTTCAACTGGCGGTAGTAGGAAAGCAGGAAGACGTCATCCTCTTCGGCGACCGGCCGCCCGATCTTGGCGCGGATCGCATCGGCGACCTCGCGCATCGCGCGCGGATCGCGGCCGCGAAGCACGCGCTCGAGTTCCTGCAGCTCGAAAATGCCGTAGACGGCGAGCTCGGCGTCGGTGAAGGCCATCGCATCCCCCGCCGCATCGACCGCGGCGATGTCGGCGTCGAGCTTGGCGCGCCGCGCCATCACCACCCAAGTCCCCGCGATCAGGTCGCCCATCCGCATCCGGTCGCGGTTGAACAGCAGGAAGAGGCTGAGCGTCAGCGCCCAGAGGATGCCGGCGAGCATGATCCACCCCGACACCATATCCTCCGACGCGCCGACGCCGAGCATCATCAGCGGCAGGAAGATTTCGAGCTCGCGGATCAGATTGCGCGCAACCACCGCGTCGGCGGTCAGGCGGCCGCCGTCGCGTGCAACGACGCGGATGCCCATCAGGCGCTTGCCCGGCGTCGCGGCGCGCGAGCCGAGTTCGAAGCCGATGAACCAGAAGGTGCGCAGCATGAAGGCGCCCAGCATCCACACGACGACGGTAATGTCCGATTGCGATGCGAACCCCATCCACAGCATGAACAGCGAAAAGAGAAGCAGCGCGAGCAGGATCAGCACCACATCGACGAGCAGCGCGCCGAAACGCAGCCCCGCGCTCGCGATCCTGAGTTCGAGATCGACGCCCTCGGGCGTCACGAACTGGCGGATCTTCTTCGTTTTCGCGGCGCGCTGTTTCGCGTTGGCGGCAGCGGTCATGTCACATCCTCGCGGCGCGGGATGTAATAATAGGCCAGCCAGAAGAGCAGTAGCAGCGTGCCGATCGCATAACGCAGCATCGTGTCGGTGATAAGCTGGCGCCCGAAGCCTTCGAGCAGCCCGGCGGCGAACAGCATCAGTATGACGCCGACCATCACCTTGCCCGCGGTGCGCCCCGCCTCCGACGCCGCCTGCAACCGCCCGCGCGCGCCGGGAAAGACGACCGCAGTGCCGATACGAAGGCCCGCGGCGCCCGACAATGCGGCGGCGAACAGCTCGGTGGTGCCATGGATGAACAGCCAGCCGCCGAAATCGAAGCCGAGCCCCTTGGCCGAAAAGACCGCCATCATCGCGCCGAGCCCGATCCCCTGATAATATTCGAGCATCAGCGTCGGTACGCCGAAAGCGAAGCCGAGCGCGAAGGAGAGGATCGACACGCGGCTATTGTGCGTGAACAAATAGGTCGCGAAGACGTGCAGCCCGCTTTCGCCTTTCTCCGCCGCCGCTTTGCCATGGCCGAGCGTCGTCTGGAGATATTCGGCCGAAGCGCGCGGATCGCGGCCGCCCGCCATCTCCTCGGGGACGAAGTTGAAATACCATTCGGGGTTGCTCGCGACGAGCGAATAGCTGGTCAGCGCACCGAGCAGGATGACGAGCGCGACGATCAGCGTCTCCTTCCATACCGACCGCACCGCCGCGGGCCAGTCGTAGAGGAAGAAGCGGCGGAGCCGGCTCCAGCGGCTCTCGCGCACGCCATAGACGAGGAAATAGCCGCGGATCGACAAGGCTTCGAGATGATCGAGCAGCGCCTTGTCGAGGCTCGTCGCGCGCGCGATCGACAGCGACGACAGCGTCGCGCGATAGAGGATCGGGAGCTGGAGCAGCTCGTCGCTGGTCAGCGCCTTCGCGCCCTTCTTCTCGAGCTTCGTCAGCAGAAGGTCGAAGGCGATCCAGTCGGCTTCGCGTTCGGCGCGGAAGCGGCTCGTCGAGAAGCTCGGCGCGTCGATGCTCCTTGCGGGGGCGGCGGGCGGGATCACAGGCTGCCCTGCCTCTTGATGCCGAGATAGGCCTCGACCGCGCTCGCGCCCATCGCGTCGGCGGGCACTTCGATGACGTCGGCGCCGAGGCGCTGGAGCCGCGCGATCACCAGCTGGCGGTCCAGCAGCATCGCCGCGGCGACGTTCGATCGCGTGACGTCGGCGCCGGTCTCGGGCCGCCGCCGCTCCTCGCTCTCGACCTCCTCGTCGCGGATCACGACGAACAGCAGGCGGTGCTTCTGCGCGAGCCTGCCTGCGGCCCGGATCATCAGGTCGGCGCTCGTCGCGTCGGTGAATTCGGTGAACAATATGATCAGCGAGCGGCGGTTGAGCTGCGCGCTGAGCGTCGTCAGCGCGAGGGTGAAATTGCTCTCGACATGGGCATAGTCGATCAGGCTCGCGGCGCGCTGTAACGCCGGGAAATCCTGCGTGTGCATATAGGCAGGGGTCAGCGCCTGCGGCTTGGCGGCGAAGGAGAAGAAGCTGACGCGGTCGTTGAGCTTCAGCCCGACATAGGCGAGCAGCAGCGCTGCCGACACCGCGCGGTCGACGCGCGGCATGCCGCCGACCGGCTCGGCCATCGTCCGCCCGCTGTCGATCGCGAGGACGACGCGATTGTCGCGCTCGACGCGATATTCCTTGGCGAGCAATTTGACGTGGCGCGCCGAGGCATTCCAGTCGATCGCGCGCCGGTCCATCCCCGGCTGATATTCGGCAAGCGCCTCAAACTCGGCGCCTTCGCCGCGAAAACGCTGCTGGCGAAGGCCGAACCAGCTGTTGCGTTGAAAGAGGCGGCTGCCCTCGTCGGTGACCGCGCGCAGGCTCGGCACGACGCTGATCGCGCCGTCGATCGCGAATTTGCGCTGTTTCCACACGAGCCCGAGCGGCCCCGCCCAGCGGATCCACAGTGAATCGACGCGCGCCTGCCCGCGCCGCGAGGCCGTGAGCGCGAGCGTGCGGACGAGGGCATCGCCCGTGCCCGCGCGCCGCATATCGCCGGCCAGCCGCCCGCCTTCGGCAAGCCTTTCGTCGAGCGCGAGCGCGAGTTCGGCGTGCGGCGGCACGCCGCGGCCGCTCGCAGTGAGCGACAGGTCGAACGGATCGCCGACGCCGACCTGATGCGGGAAGCGGGCATCGAGCGTCAGATGGCGGGGATTCGCACCCGCAATGCTATCGAGGATCAGGCAGGCGATGATCACCCCGATCCAGCCGGGCGCGACCAGCCACAGTTCGGGCCGCACCAGCCCGAGCGCGAGCGCGACCGGCGCGCCCGCAAGCAGCAGATAGATCGCCCGGCGGGTGGGGTAGATCATGTCAATCCGCCCCCGTTCCATCCGTCATTGCGAGCGTAGCGAAGCAATCCAGAGCGGCTTGCCACGCCCTGGATTGCTTCGCTACGCTCGCAATGACGCTGTAATGCTGAGGAAAAACGATAATCGTCACCGCGGCACCTCCTCGCGTTCGAGCACCGCCGCGACAACCTGCTCGACACCCCGGCCCTCGATCTCGGCCGCCGCCGACAGGATGACGCGGTGGCGCAGCACGCCGGCGGCGAGGCGCTGGACGTCGTCGGGGATCACATAATCGCGCCCGTCGAGCGCCGCCGCCGCGCACGCCGCGCGCGCGAGCAAGGTCGCGGCGCGCGGGGAGGCGCCGCATTCGAGGTCGGCGCTCTCGCGCGTCGCGCGAACGAGACGGACGATATAATCGACGATCTCCTCGGCGAGCCGGACGGTCGCGATCGTGTCGATCGCCGCGCCGATCGCCTTGGCGTCGGCAACTTGCGTGACGCCGAAATCTCCAACCGCCGGGCTTTTGAAGCGCCCGCCATGGTCGGCGACGATGCGCCGTTCCTCGGCGGCGTCGGGATAATCGACGACGAGCTTGAACAGGAATCGGTCGAGCTGCGCCTCGGGGAGCGGATAGACGCCCTGCTGCTCGATCGGATTCTGCGTCGCGAGCACGGTGAAGCGCGGGCTCATCGCGTGCGGTTCGCCATTGATCGTCACCCGCCGCTCCTGCATCGCTTCGAGCAGCGCGGCCTGCGTCTTGGGCGGGGTGCGGTTGATCTCGTCGGCGAGCAGCAGTTCGGTGAAGATCGGCCCCTTGGTCAGGGTAAAGCTCGACGTCTGGAAGTTGAACAGGTTCGACCCCAAAATATCGCCGGGCATCAGGTCGGGGGTGAACTGGATGCGCCCGAAATCGAGGCCGACCGCCTTGGCAAAGGCCTGCGCGAGCAACGTCTTCGCGGTGCCCGGCGGACCTTCGAGCAGGACGTGTCCGCCCGCGAGCAGCGCGATCGTCACCATGCGCGTCAGCTGCCCCTGCCCGAACACCGCCTTGGCGACCTCGCCCTCGATCGCGGCGCCGAGCGCCGCCACGCTTTCCACGGGATTAGCTGTCACGGAGTAGATCCTTCCTGATGTCGTGCAGCGCCTGCGCGTCTGCCAGAAACTCGTGGGTGTTGCGCGCGATCGGCAGACGCCGCGCCAGCGCGGAGAAAAGCTCGCCGTCGCCGCGCAGATGCTTGTCGATCCACGCATCGGTTTCGGCTTCGTCGAGCCCGGCGGGCGCGTGCAGCCGCCGCGCGATCGCGCTGCGCTGGCTTTTCACATAGGCATCGGCGCCGTCGAGTTCGCGCCGCGCCTGCCGGATCAGGTCGGCGCTGTTGGCGATCAGCGCCGCCTTCGACACCGGGATCGCGCGCCCGGGCTTCAGCGCGGGGCCGAAGCGCGTCCACGCCTGCCACAGTGCGAGCAGCCCGGCGGCGAGCAGGCAGAGCGTGATGCCGATGAAAGGCGGCACGAAGGCGAAGCGGAGCAGCGAACGCCCGCCGCCGAAGCCATTGAGCGTGAGGTCGAAAGCGAGCCCGTCGGCGTCGGTATAGTCGGCGATCGCGTCGATCAGCATCGCGCCGCCGGCCGCCTTGTCGCGCGAGGCGAAGGCGAGATTGTTGATGAGGTCGGGGTCGGCGAGAATGTAGATGTCGCGCTCGCCGACCTGCGCCAGCACCGCGCCGCCGTTCGGCGCCGCGATCAGCGTTTCGAGATTGCCACCCGAAATCGTCTGGACATTGTCGGGCAGCCAGGCGGTGAAGCTGCGCCCGGCCAGCCGCGCGGGCACCTCCTGCGCCTTGCCTGGCGCGGCCTTGATCGCGACTTCGCCGAATTGCGCCGGCGGCAGCAACGCCGCGGGCGGGCGCACCGGAAAGCCGACGCTGACCCAGCCGGGCTTCTGCGTCTGTCCCGGCACCGCCATGGTCTGCCATTTCGGCAGCACGATCAGCGCAGATCCCCTGCGCCCGGCGTCGAACAGTTCGGCGATCTCGGAGGCGCGGGTGCGGTGCGTCGGGGTCAGCACCAGCAGCGGTTCATAATCGTCGTAGCGCGTCGTTTCGACGCGCCGGCGGAGTTCGACCTCGGCGCCAGCGCGCTCGACAAGATCGACGATCCCGGCATAGCCCGGCGCCGCCTTCGACAGCGCGTGGCCGCCGCCATCGTTACCGCTGCTGAGCTGCGGCCCCAAGGCGATGAGCGCCCACAGCGCGACGAAGGCGATGACGCCGATCATCACGACGCCTGCGATCAACCGCGGGTTGAAGCCATGATCGCTGACGCCGGAATCGCTCATGCGCGCGCCCAGCTCCTCGGCACCGTCAGCTCGGCATAAGCGCTGCGGCACTGCTCCCACGCCGCCGCGTCGATCGAGCGTCCGCCGAACAGGCTGATCTCGACCGCGCTCGCGATGCGGCTGAACGCGCCGCGCGCGACGATGGGCAGGTCGTACGCTTCGGCAAGGTCGCGCGATGTCATCGCGGGTTTGACGAGGCCCGGGCGGCGGCCCTCGATATCCTCGACGCTGCGATAGAGCAGCAGATGCACCGCCTCGGCGAAGCGCCCCTCGGCGGCGAGCGCATCGGCCTCGGCGAGCAGCGCGCGCGCCGCGCCCGCTTCGGCCTGCCCGGCGAAATCACCGGCATCCGCGTCGCCGCGCTTGCGGCCGAAGCGCAGATTGTCGACCCACTGTGCAAAAGCGGGCACCAAATGATAGAGGAGGAACAGCAGGAACAGCGCGGCCACGATCCACATCAGCGGCTTCGCCGCGGGCGCGCTCCATTCGAAGAAATTGCCGATCGCGTTCAGCAGCGACTTCAGCCACTCGGGCGGCGGCGCCGGCGGTGGGGGCGGCGGCGGGAAGGCGGTCTGGATCTCGCCGCCCGCGATCGTCTGGCTGTAACCCGGATCGACCAGTTCGGGATCGAGCAGCCATCCCCCGCCCGCGTCGGCGCTCGATGCGTCGGCAGCCGCCGACGCCTGGGAGATCCACATGGATATCATGTTGAAAAGATGATCTCGCCCCGCTCGGTCATTGCCGAACGTGGTAGCGCGAGCGCGCGCAGCAAGGCAAGAGATGCTTGCGCGCCGGACGGCCCCGTTCTAGCGCGCGGAAAAATCGGCCGGTTCGTTACAACGGAAACCACTGGCCGCGTGACAGGAGAGACAGGTGGACGCGGCGCAGGCGGTACATGAAAAATTCCTCGCGGCCCTCGCGGGGGGCCTTCTGCCCGGCCGTGCCGACGCGCCCGATCCCGCCGCGGCCGGCCTGTCGCGCGCGCAAGCGACCGACATCTTCCTCTCGCAGCTGACGAGCCGCCAGATGGACCGGCTGTCGCGCCATCTGCAGGCGCGCGGCGAAGGCTTCTACACGATCGGCTCGTCGGGACACGAGGGCAATGCGGCGGTCGCCGCGGCGCTGCGCGTCACCGA